>JBDUBS010000448.1:0-3125 GCA_040003875.1 Acidimicrobiia bacterium
GCCGGTCGGGCAACGAATACATCTTCCAGATGCTCGCGATGCAGAACATCGAGACCCTCGACGGCCTCGGCGTGAAGAAGATCATCACGCAGTGCCCGCACTGCTTCAACACGCTGAAGAACGAGTACCCCCAGCTCGAGGGACACTACGAAGTGATCCACCACTCCGAGTTCCTCATGCAGCTGATCTCGGACGGTTCGCTCTCCATGGCCGGGGCCTCGCTCGACGAGCGCGTCACCTATCACGACTCTTGCTATCTCGGCCGCCACAACGACGTGTACCTCGCACCGCGCAACGTGATCGGCTCTCTTGCCGGCATCGACATCGTGGAGATGCCGCGCAACGGCACCCGCGGCATGTGCTGTGGCGCCGGCGGCGCACGCATGTGGATGGAAGAGACCATCGGCAAGAAGGTCAACACCGAGCGCGCGCAGGAGGCGCTGGCCACCGGCGCCGAGCGCATCGCCGTCGCATGCCCGTTCTGCTACGTGATGATGGACGACGGCGTGAAGGGCGAGGGCGTCGAAGATGTCATCGTCTCCGACATTGCCGAGGTGATCCTCGAAGCCCTCGAACGCGAACCCTCACTGCCCGCACCCGTCGCCACGCAGTTCCCCTCCGGCATCTAGCCCCCTTCCCCGCGTTCTCCATGCCGCGCCTTCCCCCCGCGTTCTCGCACACGTGCTGCACGCCAGGGCGCGCACAACGCGCGGAAGAATCCTGAAGATGCCCGCCCTCGAGATTCCCGGGCGCGTGCTGCACGCCAGAGCGTGCAGCTCGCGTACGAGAACCGGGGGTCAGGGCGACGGTGCGGAGTGACGGAAGCAGTCGACGGTGTGGTCGTTCACCATGCCCATCGCCTGCATGAGTGCGTACATCGTGGTGGGACCGACGAATCGGAATCCGCGCCGCTTGAGGTCCTTGGTCAGCGCGGTCGAGGTCTCCGTCGTCGCCGGGAGGTCGCCGAGTCCGGTCCACCGGTTCACCACGGGCACACCGTCGACGAAAGACCAGAGGTAGTCGGAGAAGCTACCGATATCGGCTTCGAGGACGAGGAGGGACCGGGCGTTGTCGACGACCGAGGTGATCTTCGCCCGGTTGCGAACAATGCGCGGGTCCACCACCAGTCGCTCCACGCGCTTGGGCGTGAAGCGGGCGACCACGGCGGGATCGAAGCCGGCGAAACACGCTCGGTAGCCGTCGCGCTTGTTGAGGATCGTGCGCCACGACAGGCCGGCCTGCGCGCCTTCAAGGGACAGCTTCTCGAACAGTCGCACGCGGTCGCGCTGGGGCGCGCCCCACTCGGTGTCGTGGTATTCGATCATCAGCGGGTCCGAACCCGCCCAGGCGCAGCGGTTCGGTTCGCTCACTCGTTGCGGAAGTTGAGGTAGTACCGGCTCGGGGTCGGTCCGCGCTGGCCCTGGTACTTCGAGCCCTTCTCGCTGCTGCCGTACGGGTGCTCGGCTTCGGTCGTCATCTGGAAGAACGAGATCTGGCCGATCTTCATCCCCGGATACAGCGCGATCGGCAGGTTCGCCACGTTGCTCAGCTCGAGCGTGAGGTGACCGTCCCAACCCGCGTCGACAAACCCGGCGGTGCTGTGGATCAGCAGCCCGAGGCGCCCGAGCGACGACTTCCCTTCGAGCCGAGCGACGAGATCGGTTGGCAGCACGACCCGCTCCTGAGTCGAGCCGAGCACGAACTCACCCGGGTGGAGGATGAACGCGTTCCCCTCACCGACCTCCACCATCTCGGTCAGATCCTCCTGGGGCTCCTTCGGGTCGATGAAGGGCGTCGTGTCGTTGCGGAACACACGGAAGTAACGGTCGAGGCGCAGGTCGACCGACGACGGCTGCACGTCACGATCGTCGAGAGGATCGACGACGATCCGTCGGGTCGCGAGCGCCTCGCGGATGGACCGGTCAGACAGGATCACGGTCGAGGACTCTAGCGAGCGGCCTCGCGCGGCCTGGCGGTCGAACCGCATAGGGCACGCGGCTCATTCTGCGCACGACGACGACAAATACGCCCTTTGCCCTTGCCCACCGATCGCCCGATTTGGGAGGCTGCTCATGCACGATTCGTCCGGAGAGTTGCGATCTGCAGATCGCCGGTGGAGTTGCACGATGCAGATGATGGTTGTCTCATCGCAATGCCGGGTACCGCGGCGACGAACGCAGACAGTGAGAGCCGTGAGACTCATTTCTCACGGAGTGTGGCAGGGATAGGTACGAAGTGGTGTAAACCATGCGGTCTCATCGACCGCTGGGGACCGATCAAGTAGGGCTTACGGGAGGCAAGAGTGAACCGAGTTCGCGCGCGAATGTCGGCAATTGTGCTGGCGACATGTCTGGGCGCCACGGTGCTGGGGACCACAGGGGCACCGGCGCAGGCATTGTCCAATCCGGCCCTGCCGGTCTTGACGTTGACCAGCATGATCAGCTCCCACCCGTGGCCGGGCGGCCCGAACGCGAGCGACATCGAAGGCATCGGCTACGTCCCCGGCGACACCTCGATGTGGATCGCCGACGACAACGCCGACCGCCTGTGGGAGATCAACCCGACCACCGGTGCTTACAAGAGCCAACTCCGTGGCGGTAACCAGAGCTCGAACTCTGCGAACGTCGACTTCACGACCGCTACGCAGGTCGGGACCGGCCTCACGTGCGGGCAGGCGCTCGACGGCGCCATCGTCGGCGACACGGCCGCGCTCGAGTGCCTCAGCCGCACCGACGACTTCGAGTCGGTCATCTACGACTCCTCGGCCGACGTCCTCTACCTGACGTCGGGGAACTGCTGCACCGCCGGCCTGCCGGCGAACTACCCGTACCACCCGACCGTCTACAAGCTGACGAAGAACGTGGCCGGGCACACCGGTCATTTCTGGCCCGAGTCGTGGCAGGCCCTGCCCGAGGGTCAGGACCCGACCGCAGCCGGGTGGCGCCCGGGAACCGGCATGTATTTCGGCAAGGGCACGAAGATCAAGACCTACGACTATGCCACCAACACGTTCGGGTCAGACATCAGCTTGGGAGTTTCGCCCGTCGTCGGCATCGACTTCGTCGACGCAAACACGGCGTTCGTCACCACTGCGACAGCGAGCAGCGCAACGAACCGGACCACCG
>JBDUBS010000530.1:0-3120 GCA_040003875.1 Acidimicrobiia bacterium
CGCTCGGTCGTTGATGCCGACGCGAGGACGGCCGCAGCAGAGGTAAAGCCGGCGAGGGACTCGAGGCTCTTCTGGGTCGGGTAGATGAGATCCATCTCGCCGCGTGCCGCCGCCGCGAGCGCGTCGGCAGGACGGACCCAGGCCGACTCGATCAACTCGAGATTGTCGTGCTCGTACGTTCCGGGCGGCGCCTCGGCCACGAAGAACCACGTGTCGTACCGGCGCGGCGATCCGGGCGGGGTGACCCAGTTCGAGAAGACGTGGAGTTCGTCGGTGGCGAGGACGAGGTCGTGCTCCGCCACGAAGGCCGCGAAGTCGGTGGCCCCGGCGTTGAGCGCATCCCTGGCCTCGACGAGATGCGCGACCCGTCCGTCGGCTGCCGATCCGTCACGGGCGTGGGCGAGGAGTACCCCTGCCTCTTCGAACGTCTCGCGGATCGCGCCGACGAAGAAGGAAAGGCCGCCGTGATCGATGCCGAGGGCGGCGCTCGCCTGCGCATCGTCGATCCCGCGAGCTCGCGTGGCCCATGACGCGTCCCGGTCGTCGTCATCGATCGCGCCGCCGGGGAAGACCGACGCGCCCGCGATCCACACCGAATCGAGGTTGCGGCGCAGCATGAACACCCGCAGATCGGGTTCGTCGCGCAGGAGCATCACGGTCGCAGCATCGCGGGGGACGATCACGCGCGAGCTTCCGTGGGGGACGGCACAGCGGTCAGCCTACGACCACGACCGGACCACCCATCAGGAGCGTGAGCGGACGGGCCATCAGGCGGGAGCGGAGCCAGCGGAGCGAGCAGTCACCTCGCCGAGGCGGCGCGTGAGGTACCGCCGTTCGGTATCGGTGGTGGCGGCCCCGATCGCGGCTCGGTACTCCGTGGCGGCCTCGCTCCGACGGTCGAGACGCCGGAGCAGGTCCGCTCGAGTCGCGGGCAGCAGCGGGTAGTCGCGCAGCCGGCCGGCCTCCACCAGGGCGTCCACCAGCGCAAGCCCGGCGGCCGGACCCTCGGCCATCGCGACCGCGACCGCGTGGTTCAGCGCGACGACCGCGGTGGGCGTGTGGGCGATGAGCCGCTTGTACAGGCCCGCAATCTCGACCCAGTCGGTCGCGCTCGCATCGGGGGCGGTCGCGTGGATCGCCGCAATCGCGGCCTGGAGTTGGTACGGGCCCGGCTCGCCGCGGCGCGCCGCGGCGGCCAATAGCGTCACCCCCTCGACGATCGCCGACTCGTCCCAGCGGTCCCGGTCCTGTTCCTCGAGCGGGATCAGGTCACCCCCTCCGTCGACGCGTGCAGCCCGCCGGGCGTGGTGCAGCACCATCAGCGCGAGCAGTCCCGTGGCCTCGGGTTCGTCGGGCATGAGTTCGACCAGCACCCGGGCGAGTCGGATCCCCTCGTCGCACAGCTGGGTGCGGATGAGGTCGGCACCGGCCGTCGCCCGGTACCCCTCGTTGTAGAGCAGGTAAACGACGGCGAGCACCGCGGCAGTGCGCGCAGGCAACAGATGGGAGGGTGGGACTCGATACGGGATCCCCGCGTTGCGGATCTTCGACTTCGCGCGCACCAGTCGCTTGGCCATCGTGGCCTCCGGGACCAGGAACGACCGCGCGATCTCGCCGATGGTGAGCCCGCCGAGGGTTCGCAGCGTCAGCGCCACTTGCGCATCGAGCGCGAGCGCCGGGTGACAACACGTGAACATCAAGCGGAGTCGATCGTCACCGATCCCGGTGTCGTCCATCCACGACTCGTCGTTCGGTCCGTGATCCGCGGTCATGGCCAACTCCTGGCGCTTCGCCTCGCCGCGCCGGTCGCGCCGCAGCCGGTCGATCGCGCGATGACGCGCGGTCGTGGTCAACCACGCGCCGGGCGCGCGCGGGATGCCATCGCGCGGCCACCGGGTGACGGCGGCGGCGAAGGCATCCTGCGCGCACTCCTCGGCGAGATCCCAGTCGCCGGTTATCCGGATGAGGGTGGCCACCACGCGGCCCCACTGCTCGCGGAACGCACGCGCGATCGCGGCCTCGACGGCGGCGGGATCCTCGGCGGCTACTCCAACCAGAGCGGACGCACCTCGATCGAACCGAACCGCGCGCCGGGGATCTTGGCTGCGATCGCGGTGGCTTCGTCGAGATCGGCGCAGTCCACCAGGTAGTAGCCGCCGATCTGCTCCGCGGTCTCCGCGAACGGTCCGTCGACGGTCAGGACATCGCCCTCGCGCACCCGCACGGTGGTGGCATCGCTGGTCGGACGCAGCCGCGCACCACCGGCGAGCACGCCCTTCTGGCCCATCTCCTCACCGAACTTCATGTACTCGGCGGTAACCGCTTCCTGTTCCTCGGTGGTTCCGACGACCTTCTCGTCGCCGTAGATCATGAGCAAATACTGCATGGACTTCTCCTTTGATCGTTGTGACCCTATGACCCATACGACGAACGGGATCCGGCGCGGAGGACACCCCCGCCCGAGAAACGTTCGGATTGGGAAATCGGGCGACGACGTACGCTCGGCGGCCGATGGACCCACGACGTTCGCTGCCGCCGGTCGACCGGGTGTTGGCCACACTCGAGGGCCTGCCCCATGAACTGCTCGCCGACGCTGCCCGCGCTGCGGTCGATGCCGCCCGGACGGCGATCGCCGGGGGTGAGCAACCGGGCGAGGCCGACGTGATCGCCGATGCCCGGGCGCGGGTCGACGAGCAGCGCGGGCGCCTGCTGCAGCCCGTCATCAACGCCACCGGGGTGCTGCTCCACACCAACCTCGGCCGTGCGCCCATTGGTGACGAAGCCATCGCGGCCGCCTTCGCCATCGCACGCGGTGCGTCGAATCTCGAAATGCGCATGGCGACTGGCGAGCGCGGCTCCCGTCACGAACACGCGGGCGCGCTCCTGGCGCGGGCTGTCGGTGCCGAGGCCGGGCTGGTGGTCAACAACAACGCGGCCGCGGTCCTCCTCGCGCTCGGTGCACTCGCCCGCGGTCGCGAAGTGGTCGTGAGCCGGGGCGAACTCGTCGAGATCGGCGGCGGATTCCGCGTGCCCGAGATCATGGCCGAGTCGGGCTGCTCGCTCGTCGAGGTGGGCACGACCAACCGCACGCGTGTCGCCGACTACGAACGCGCCGTCACA
>JBDUBS010000712.1:0-3115 GCA_040003875.1 Acidimicrobiia bacterium
GGCTGCTCATCATCGAGCCGGAGAGAGCAAGCGTTCGCCTGCGCGACTTGGTTGAGCGCGGTGACCATGTCGGGGCTGGTCGGACTGACGCCGACCGGGATGACCGTGACCCCGTGGCGTTCGAACACCGTCTGGGCAAACTTGGCCGAATCTGTGATCGGGCCGAAGTCGGCGTAGATGACGGCGATCTTCTTCGCGTGGAGCTTGTCGATCGCGTACTCACCCATGCCGAGGGCTGCACCCCAGGTCCCGCCGCTGAACTGGTAGCTGACCGTGCTCCGAGCCGCCTCGAAGCTCACCGGGATCCCGCCGACGTAGGGAATGCCGTTGTTCTCGAGCGTCTGGATCCCGGTACCCCAGATGTCGATCCCGCCGATCACGGCTGCCACCTTCTTGGACACCATCTCCTGCGCGCAGCTCTGGGAGAGATCGGGGTTGAAGTTGGTGTTGCAGGTGATGAGCTCAATGGGGTGGCCGTCGACGCCGTTGAGCTCGGTGTTCACGAAGTCGACGGCGACCTGGTCGGCGACGGTCAGCTCGGGAAACGCACCGGCGGCGCCAGTGTCCTGATTGATCGTCCCGATCCGGATCGGTGTGCCCGTCGCCCGCGTGGGCTTCGCGGGCAAGTAGGGCTCGAGCATCGAACCCTTGGGTGCGCACGCGACCACCGATTTCGCATTGCGGCACGCGGCCGCCGCCGTCGATGCCCCCGTGGCGGGTCGGTGCTTCCCAGTCGTGGCCGGCTTGGCCGACTCGCTACAACCGGCGGCCCCGATGGCGGCGGCGAGCAGCGCCAGAGCGAACAGCTTGGTAGTGCGCAACGAATCCCCCGATCGAGCGTCTGGCCCGGTGACGTTAACGGCGTTCACTGCGGCTCGGCAATCAAGCCCAGCCCGGCCCCCGGCCGACTAAACAGTGTTAAGTTGGCGGGAACCGACGACCCGAGGAGCAGCGGTGACGCTCGATCAGACAACCGAGACCGTGTGGTGGATGCGAGGGAACTACGCCCCGATCACCGACGAGGTGACCGTGGCCGATGTACCGGTCGAGGGTCGTATGCCGGCCGAACTCGAGGGTCATTACCTCCGCAACGGATTCAACCCACCGGGCGCCGTGCCGTTCCACTGGTTCTTCGGCGCGGGCATGGTCCACGGAATCGAGATCGCAGACGGCAAGGTCTCGTATCGCAATCGGTACGTCCGGACTCCGTACGTCGAGCAGGACCTCGATCCGTTCACCGCGATGGGTGACCTGCGCAACTCGCCTGCGAACACGAACATCGTGCGCCACGCCGGGCGATTGCTCGCACTGGAGGAGACGCACTTTCCGTGGGAGATCGGCGCAGACCTCAGCACGGTCGATGGGGTCGACTTCGACGGTCGGCTCACCACCCCGATGACCGCGCACCCGAAGTTGTGTCCGGTCACTGGCGAGATGCTGTTCTTCGGCTACCAGTTCCTGAGTGAGCCATACCTCACCTATCACCGGGTCGACGCGCAGGGTGTCCTCGTGCAGTCGGAGGTCATCGACATCCCGCGTCCGGTGATGATGCACGACTTCACGATCACCGAGCACTACGCGATCTTCTTCGATCTCCCGATCGTGTTCGCGCTCGAACACGGCGGGTTCAAGTTCGACCGCGATGCCGGAGCGCGCATCGGCGTCATGCCCCGCACCGGATCGAACGCGGACATCACCTGGTACGAAGTCGAACCGTGCACGGTCTTCCACGCGCTGAACTCGTACGAGCAAGGAAACGAGATCGTGATTCAAGTGTGCCGGGCCGCGTCGGTGATGGCGGGTGGCATGGACGACCTCGGAGACCAGGCCACCCTCTGGCAGTGGACGATCGACCCGGTGGCCGGGACGGTCGCCGAGGTCCAACTCGACGATCGGCCGGGCGATTTCCCCCGCATCGATGATCGGCGGGTCGGACTGCCGGCACGGTACGGATATGTGGCCGGGCTCGTTCCGGGACCGTCGCCCAGTTTCGCGCCCGACATCTTTCGCTACGACCTGACCACCGGTGATGTGCTCGTCCACTCGTTCGGGCCGGAGACGACCAGCGTGTACGAGCCGGTGTTCGCGCCCGCCGGACCCGATGCGGGCGAGGACGAGGGCTGGATCATGGTGTTGACCCATGACGACCGCACGGATGTCACCACGTTCAACGTGCTCGATGCCCAGGACTTCACCGGGTCCCCGGTCGCGCGGGTCGCGCTCCCACAACGAATCCCCTTCGGAGCTCACGGCAACTGGTTGCCCGACCTTTCGTAGCTGCGCGCGACGACCGCGTGGAGACACACGACGGGGAGCGGGTTCGGGCCCGGCGGGGGTACGTCGACCACGAGCCCGCCCGGCGAGTGGTGCCACGGAAGCGAGGAGCCGCCGACCGTCGTGACCCGGGTGGTGGGTGTGGCGAGTACATCGGGCAACGTCAACGGCCCGGATCCGCGGACGAACGCGAACACATCATCGTCACGCGCGGTGTAGCGGACGGCATGGCCTTCGGCGGTTGTCGTCCCCGGCGTGACCCACGGGCTCGTCGCCATCACCGCTTCCGAGTGTTGCCGCAGCCACGCTTCGAGCCAATCGAGGCGGGCGGTCTGCTCGGCGGGAAGCTGCGCGTCGACACCACGCGGGCCGACGTTGATCAGCAGGTTGCCGCCTTTCGCCGCGATGTCGACCAGGGTCCAGATGAGATCGGACTGCTCGATGAAGTGCTCGGGGCGTGAGTTGCGGTTGAACCCGAAGCTGCGATCCATGCCGCGAACGGTCTCCCAGGGGTCACGCTGTATGTCGTCGAAGCTGAGGTACTCAGGTGTCCGCACGTCGAAGTGTGGCGGCTTCGGCGGGAGGAGACCGCGATCCCGGCGCACCTGGCGCCGCGATCCGGCATCGATGGCCCGCCGCCCGAGGTCGGTGCGGGCCAACCCGAGCGCCGGGCTCCACGGCATCCACCGGTCGTTGACGACACCGTCGGGGACGTGCTCGTAGTAGTGCGCGAGGAGCGGCCACAGGCGATCGCCGGTCGCGGGCCAGGCCACGTCGTTCCACAGCACGCTCGGCCGGTACCGCTCGATGAGTTCGCGCACCTGCGCCTCGGCGTACTCGG
>JBDUBS010000094.1:0-3094 GCA_040003875.1 Acidimicrobiia bacterium
CGTTCGTGACCCCGGTCGAGCACAACCGGCGCTTGATCCTGCTCGGACTCGCGATCGTCGTCGGGCCGACCGTCAGCATCATCGGTGACACCGACTCCGCCGCGGGGGCGATCTTCGTGGCGTTCTGTTCGATGTTGCTCGGCCTCGGCGTCATCGCCCGATTCGTGAACCTCATCCACGAGAACCTTCGGGCCCAGGAAGCCACCGCCATCAGCGAACGGCGGTTCCGGTTGATGGCGGACAGTGCACCGGTCGGCATCTTCGAGTTGGGCCGCAGCATGCGCATCACCTACGCGAATAGCGAGGGCAACGGGATGCTCGGACCCGCGATCGTGGGGCTGGGACCGTCTGACGTGTTGGCCCGCGTCGACCCGGACAGCCGCGAAGAACTCGAGCACGCCATCGCGGAACTCACCGACGGCCGGCCCGGCAAGGCCGACGTCAAGCTGGTCGGGGAACCCGACCGTTGGGTCGCGTGGTCGGGAGTACCGGTGACCGCGCCCGAACTCCATTTGCCGACGGCGTTCGCGTCCACGCTCGACATCACTTCGTTGAAACTCGCCGAGGCCGCGCTCGCGCGACAAGCCACTCATGACCCGCTGACCGGGCTCCCCAACCGTCGGTTCCTACTTGAGGCACTCATCAGAGCCCTGCACATGCTCGGTCGCGGCAATCGCACCGGCACCGTCGCGCTCATGTTCGTCGACCTCGACCAGTTCAAGATGGTGAACGACGTCCTCGGCCACGACGCCGGCGACGAACTCCTCAAGACCGCATCGGCCCGGCTCCGCGGTGCGGTGCGGGCCCACGACACCGTTGCCCGGTTCGGTGGCGACGAGTTCGTCGTCCTGCTCGAGCACGTCACGGACCGCGTCGAACTGCATGACGTCGCCCAGCGCATCCTCGACGCACTCCAGGTACCGATCGCGGTCGCCGGGACCGAAGCCCAGGTGGGAGCCAGTGTCGGCATCGCGACGGCACGCGGCCCCGACGACGACCCGGACGCGTTGCTGCGCAACGCCGACTCCGCGATGTACCGGGCCAAGGAACACGGTCGTGGCTGCTACGAGTTCTTCCGGCACGACTCGGACGGACAATCCCACCGCATGCTCTGACCGTGATCTCACCGGAAATCGCGGGACTTCAACGCGTCGGCGAGGCCGAGCGGCAACGCCTCGATGCGCTGGGCCAACAGGTTGGTGACCCCCTGGTGGCGCTCCAACAATCCGCGCACCCGGAGTGCCGGCGATCCGCGTGCCACCTTGCGGTAGCGCTTCCACACCCCCGCGGTGCAGATCACGTTGGTGAGCCCGGTCTCGTCCTCCAGGTTGATGAACACGGTGCCCTTCGCCGTCTCGGGTTGCTGACGGTGGGTCACGATCCCCGCCACCTCCACCACGGTCCGGTCGGGCAGGGACCGCAAGGCGTACGACGTGACCACGCCTCGAGCCGCGAGTTCCGCCCGGACGAACTCGGTGGGATGGCGGCCCGGCGAGAGCCCCGTCGCCCACAGGTCGGCCGCAGTCTCCTCCACGTCGGTCATGCCCGGCAACGGTGGTGCGACCACCCCGACCGCGGTATGCGGGAGGTGACCGGGACGCGCGTCGCGCAGCGCGCCGGCCGCCCACAGGCCCGAACGCCGGTCGATGTCGAAGCACTCGAAGGCGCCGGCGGTGGCGAGCGCCTCCAGTGAATCCACCGGAGCCTCGGTCCGGCGGGCGAAGTCCTCGAGGCCGCGGAACGGATCCCGTTCCCGCTCCTCGTCGATCCGGTCGAGCAACGCACTCGACAGACCGCGCACGTATCGCAACCCGATCCGCATCGCATGGATCGAGGGGTCGGCGTGCCAACCGTCCTGCGGGTACCCAATCGGCCCCACCTCGGCCGAGCGGCGTTCGAGCGTGCAGTCCCGCCGCGAACGCGCCAGGCACGGTCCGAGCACCTCGACCCCGTGGCGACGCGCGTCTCGCACCAACGTGTGCGGCGAGTAGAAGCCCATCGGTTGTGCGTTCAACAACGCACACGCGAACTCGGCCGGATGGTGCAGCTTGATCCACGAACTCGCGTACACGAGGTAGGCGAACGACACCGAGTGGCTCTCGGGAAATCCGAAGCTCGCGAAGGCCTCGAGCTTGTGCGCGATGTCCGTCGCGGTGTCGCCCGTGATACCCCGCTCGGCCATGCCGCTCATCAACCGGTCGCGCATCCGCGCCATCCGCGCCTTCGACCGCTTCGACCCCATCGCCTGGCGCAGCTGGTCGGCCTCGCCCGCGCTGAAGCCGGCCACGTCGATCGCCATCTGCATGAGTTGTTCCTGGAACAGCGGGATGCCGAGGGTCTTGCGCAGGCACGGTTCGAGCAGCGGATGGGGATAGGTCACCTCCTCCTCACCGTTGCGCCGGCGCAGGTACGGATGCACCGACCCGCCCTGGATCGGCCCGGGACGGATCAACGCCACCTCCACCACCAGGTCGTAGAACTTCTCCGGGCGCAGGCGCGGCAGCGTCGCCATCTGGGCCCGGCTCTCCACCTGGAACACCCCGATGGTGTCCGCCGCGGTGAGCAACGCGTACACCTCCGGTTCCTGGGGGATGGTGGCCAGGTCGATCTCGAGGTCCTCGTGCTCACGAACCAGGTCGACCGCGAGGTGCAACATCGTGAGCATGCCCAGGCCGAGCAGGTCGAACTTCACCAGCCCCGCCGCCGCGCAGTCGTCCTTGTCCCACTGGAGCACCGAGCGGTTCTCCATGCGCGCCCATTCGACGGGGCAGCACTCCACCAACGGCCGGTCGGCCATCACCATCCCGCCCGAGTGGATGCCGAGGTGACGGGGGAAGTCCTGCACCGCGTCGGCGAGTTCCAGCACCAACTCGGGTACCGGCGGCGCTTCGTCGCTCTCGCGAAAGTCGTCGAACGCGCCGTCGCGTGAACGCCACCGGTCGATCCAACGGGTCAGCGCGTCGGCATGACCCGGTGACAGGCCCGCGACCTTCGCCATTTCGCGGAGCGCGGACCGCGGCCGGTAGGTGATCACGTTCGCCACCTGCGCGGCGCGGTCGCGTCCGTACTTCTCGTAGACGTACTGGATCACCTC
>JBDUBS010000455.1:0-3094 GCA_040003875.1 Acidimicrobiia bacterium
GAGCGAGGTCCGGGGCTAGGCGTTCCGGTAGGAGAGACAGCGCACGCCACCCGGGGGAGCCTCCCGGCAGGCCGGCTCCACTGGACTCGGGGCCAGGAACGAGAACGCTCCGGGCACAAGGGCAGCCGGGGCAGTGCCGGGCCAGGCGCATCCCGCCGGCGACGTGAGCGCCGGTCCGAATGCTCCGACGCCGCACGGCGTCCCGACCCCGGTCGGTGCGTCGTATCCGACACCGGCCGTACACAGCGCGGCGGGATCACAGGCGCCGGTGTTGCCGGCGGTGATGTCGAAGAAGCGGCCCGAGTTCGCGTAGAGGTCGGCCACGCCGGTGGTGCCCTGCGCCAGTGCGTACATCCCGGCGATGAGCGGCGCAGCCGCACTCGTCCCGCCCACGGTGATCCATCCCGGTGCTCCGTAGCTGTCGTACACGGCGAGATGACTCGCGACCGCGGCCACGTCGTTGTCGGTGCGATTGGCGCATGCGGTGTCGAGTTGCCACGCGGGCTTGGGTTCGAACTGCGAACAACCGCTGCCGGTGATGGCGGTGTTGAACCCTTCGTGCCACACCGACTCGGTCCAGCCCCGTCCGCCCGCAGTGCGAGCGAGCGTGGTCCCCCCGACCGCGGTCACGCCGGGGATCACGGCCGGGTACTGCGGTCCGGCCGCAAAGCCGTTGTCGCCCGAAGCCACCACGATCGGCACGCCCGCGTGGAGGTAGTGCGAGTCGATCGCCGACATGCCGGCCGCCTCGTTCGCCGAATAGCTGTTCGAGACGACCTTGGCGCCCAGCGCCACCGCGGTGTCCTCGGCGGTGGCGAGGTCGCCGAGGGTGTTGTTCCCTTCGACGAGCAGGATGTTGCAGTAGGGACAGGCGGCCGAGACCATCTGGAGGTCGAGGGAGATCTCCACCGACCAACCGACGTCCGCGGGCGGATAGTTCGAGGTCTGCCCGAGTTCGTTGACCTGCCGGAAGCACCCACTCGACTTGGAACAGCCAGGGAGCGCAAACATGTTGCGGTAGGTCGCCATGTCGGCTTCGGCATTCGGATCGTGGTTCGCGTCGACGATCGCGACCGTGATGCCGCGACCACTCCGGTTCGATGGGAGTCGATAGGCGTTGCGGATGTCGCACGGTGCCCACCCGGCGAAGGACACCGGATTGATACAGGGTTGGTAGGCGACGACGCCGGTGGTGCCGACCGCGTCTGCGTACACCGCGCCGCCGGCGACCGCGACGCCCGTGGGCGCGGTTCCGTCGTCGGTCACCCACAGCGCGGCGCACGTCTTCGGTGTACCGGTGCACCCCTGGACCCCGTTGGCATCGAACGCGTAGAGGTAGTCGGCGAACGCGGACACGTACAACAGGCCGTTCGCGATCGTCGGGCTCCCCGCGTCGGGGTTGGTCGACGCGCTCCACAATGGTGTGCAGCGCGCCGGAGTTCCGGTGCAGTTCTCGTGACCGGTGGCGTCGAACACGGAGATCGTGCCGTCCGCTGCGGCTTCGTATACCCGACCGTTCGCAACGGCGACCTCCCGAGAGGAACGCGGGGCCGCGCCCGTCCAGATCGGCGTGCAGGTCTTGGGCGTGCCGGAGCAGTTGGTGGTGCCGGCGCCGTCGAAGGCGAGGAGATCCTGCGTGGCGCCGGCAATGAAGACGGTGCCGTTGGCGACGGCCGGGCCGCCCGCCGGGTTACTCGCGCCGCCGAGCGCGGCCGTCCACAGGGGCTTGCACGTCTTGGTGGTCCCGGTGCAGTTGATCGTGCCGGTGGCATCGAATGCCGCGAGCACACCGTCGGTGGTCGCGACGTACGCGACTCCGTTGGCGACGGCCGGCGAGAGTCCACCGCTCGGTCCGATGGTCGCGGTCCAGAGGGGCGTGCACGTGGTGGCGGTGACGGTCGTGCAGTTGGTGACCCCGGCGGCATCGAATGCCTCGAGCTTCAGGTTGGCGGACTCGACGTAGACGACTCCGCCGGTGACGGTCGGCGACGACTCCACGGCCGCGCCCGTCGCCGCGGTCCACAGCGGGGTGCAGGTCTTCGGAGTGCCCGAGCACCCGGTGGATCCGTCGGCACTGAACGCGTAGAGCTTGCGGTCGTCCGAGCCGACGTAGACGACGTTGTTGGCCACCGCCGGCGAGCCACCCTTGATGATGTTGCCGGTGAGTCCGGTCCACCGGACCGCACAGGTCTTCAGGGCAACGCAGTCACCCGCGGCGTCGAACGCGTACAACTTGTGATCGGACGAACCGACGTAGGCCACGCCGTTCGCGATCGTCGGCGTCGCATTCACCGTGCCGCTCCCGGTCCGGCCGTGCCACGTGATCGCAAGCGCTCCCACGTTCGAGGTCCCGATCGCCGATTCGAATGCTTGCGAACCGGCGTGGCCCGCATCGCCGCGGAACTGGGCCCAACAGCCCGAGAGCACGATCACCACACCGATCGTGAACATGCGTCGCATCGTTCGTCGTGCCGCCATGGCCGTGCCCCCGAGCGCCCGCCCCGTTGCGTCCGGTTCGTCCGGAATCGCCGAGCAGTATGACAGGTGCTGTCCAGTTCCTGACGCGGCCGGGTCAGTTGCGGGAGAAGGCGCCGCGGGCCATTTCGCGTGCAGTGGCGGGTTTGCCGAGTGGAGTGAAGGCATCGCTCGCGGCGGTGAGTTCCTCGACCTCGTCGTCCAACAGGTCGAGATCGGCGGCCTCCACGTTGCGGCGTAGCTGCTCAACCGAACTCGCACCCGGGATCACCACGACGCTCGGGTGATGAATGAGCCAGGCGAGGGCCACCTGCGAAGGGGTCGCGTCATGGGCGTCGGCAACGCGCCGGAGGGTCTCGACCACCGGCATCGCTCGGGCGACGTTCTCGGGCACCCAGAGTGGGTCCATGCCTCGGGCGGAACTGCCGGGGAGGTTGTCGGGACCGTAACGGCCGCCGAGGAGTCCCTTGGCGAGCGGGCTGTACGCGATCACGAGCCGATCATGAGCCTGCGCGTGCGGGACGATCGCCTCCGAGGGCTTCGCTGCGAGCAGGTTGTACTGCACCTGGTTGGAGAGTACGGGCCGTCCCAGTGCGTCCTCGGCCGCGGCCCAGCGCTT
>JBDUBS010000050.1:0-10392 GCA_040003875.1 Acidimicrobiia bacterium
CGAGCGTGGTCAACGGGGACGGGCCGCGTACCGGATCCCCACCGACCGGCGTGGACGCTTCACCGTCGGGCCGGCGGTGATCGGCGTGGCCGATCCGTTCGGTCTCACTGCCCGAGCGGTGACGTTGGGCGAGACCACCGAGGTCATCGTCCGACCGCGGGTGTGGGATCTGCGGGCGAGCCCCGGCGCCGCCGGTCATCGCCGCGCCCGGGCACACCACCGCAACGTCGTTCCGGTCGCGTCGATCGCCCACGATGAGTTCCTCGCCCTGCGCGAGTACGTCGCCGGCGACGATCTCCGGCGGGTCCACTGGCGGTCGAGCGCCCGACTCGGCGAACTCATGGTGCGCGAGGACGAATCCGCGTGGCGGCCCCAGACCGTCGTCGTCTTCGACAACCGGGTCGGCTCCTACCCCGGCCTGAGTTACGAGGCTGCCATCGAGGCGCTGGCGTCGATCGGCACTCGGCTGCTCCAGTCGACGCGCAGCTGCGAAATCCTCACCACCGCCGGACTCCCACTCGGCGCCGCGAACCCCGGCGGGTTGAGCAGCGAGACGCGGTTGCTCGACGAACTCGCGATGCTCACCCACGACCCCGATCGGCCCCTCGCACCGACGGTCACCGCGCTGCGGTCCGACACGCGTCGGGGCCGCATCATCGTGATCACCGGCCTGCCACCGGATCTGTCGACGTTCGTCTCGCTCGGCGGGCCGGGGGCACCGGTGACCGTGGTGGGATGCGCGCCCACGCTCCCCGCCGCCGCCGGTGCCATGACCGTGGTCGACGGCCGTCCGGGCGCATTGGTCGAGTCGTGGAACGCGGCGACTGTCCGGGTCCCGACCAACCGCCGCCGGGTCGGGCGCACATGACGTCGCGCGTGGGCACCATCGAACATCCTGTGGTCAGGGTCGGTGCCCTCGCGCTCGTGAGCGCGGCCACGGCGCTCGCGTTCGGTCGGGTGTTCAGCAACGGTGGCTTCATCCTCGAACTTCTCGTTGCCGCCCTCGTGCCCCACGGCATCGGCCTCGTGGCCCGGCTCCGGGGTTGGTCGCCGGCGCGCTCGGTGATCGGCGGGACGCTCGCGACCACGCTCGTCCTCGTGTGGATCGTCGTGGGCGAGACGACCGCGTACGGAGTCCCCACCCCGGCCACCGCCAGTCGGCTCGCACACCTCGTCGATCGTGGATGGGCCGTGTTCCGCACCGGCATCGCGCCGGTGACCCCGACCATCGGCGTGGTGTTGCTGTGCGCCATCGCGGTGGGCGTCGCCGCGATTGTCGCCGACGCCGTCGGTCGGCGTCCGGACGTCACCCTCGGCGCGCTGGCGCCGACCCTCGTCCTATTCGTGCTGACCGGGACACTCGGGACCGGATCGATGCGGATCCCGGCCACCGTCGCGTACGTTGCCGCTGCGCTCGTGGCGCTGGTCATCGCGAACACCGCTCGCGTCACCCAACGCCGGACGTGGTTCACCGGCCGCCGACTTGCCTCCGATGCTGCGACCGTTCGCAGCGCCGCGTTCGTGGGCGGATTGGCGATCCTCGCCGGTGTCGTGATCACCCCGCTCGTGCCCGGCGTCGACAGCCCGGCACTCGTGCGGTACCGGAACCACACGGGCGGCGCCGGGGCCGGCGGCGGGGCCGACTACACGACCGTCAGCCCGCTCGTCGACCTCAAGGCCCGCCTCGGCCCGCGCAGCGATGTCGAACTCTTCCGGGTGACCTCGCCCAGCCCGCTGTACTGGCGCCTCGTGGCGCTCGACCGTTTCGACGGCCAGGTGTGGAGCGTGGCCAGCGAGGCTCGCGATGCGGCCGACACCTTCCGGTCGCAGTCCGACCGCCGGACCGTCCAGCAACAGTTCTCCATCACCGGGCTCGGTGACCAGTGGGTCCCGGCCGCGTTCACACCCGTTCGGACGACGATGGGGAACGCGCGCGTGATCCCCGACTCCTCGACGCTGATCGCGCCGAACCCGGTCACCGGGCAGAACTACGAGATCCAGTCGCGGATCGAGACCCCACCGAGCGCCGCGCAGATCGCGGCGACCGTCGGCCCAATGCAGTCGTCCGTGCGCGCCGCGCTCTCGCTGCCGAGCGACTTCTCGCGCAACCTGCGCAACCAGGCCGACGCGATCACCGCCGGTGCCGACACGCCGTACGCCCGAGCCAAGGCGCTCGAGACGTTCTTCCGGAGTGACCGGTTCACCTACGACGTCAAGGTCGACTACACGGACTCGACCGAGGCCATCGGCGCGTTCCTCCGGCTGAGGCGCGGGTTCTGCCAACAGTTCGCCGGTGCCTTCGCCGCGCTGGCCCGCGCCGAGGGGCTACCGACGCGCGTCGTGGTCGGTTTCACGCCGGGCAGCTACGACGCCACGAGCGCGGAGTACGTGGTGCGCGGGCGGGACGCCCACGCGTGGGTCGAGGTCTGGTTCGCGGGGCTCGGATGGCGCACCTTCGAACCGACCCCGGCCGGACCCGAACCGGGCCAGGCCGACTCACGGGCCCAGGGCTTGACCAGTCCGACGAGCAACCCGACGACGGGCACGACGCCCACCACCACCGCCGGCAGCGCGACCACCGCACCCGGTGGTTCGGGGTCCTCGAGCACCGGCAGCGCGAAGCGCATCCCCCGCGGCGAACTGATCACGACCCAACCCGCGCACGTGGGGCACGGGCGTGATCTTCGGTTCGACGTCCTCGTCGCGCTCGCCGCCGGTTTGGCCCTCGCCTTGGTCGGGTCGGCGTTGGCCCGGGTGATCCGTCGGCGCCGGACCCGTCGCCACCGCCGAGACGCGCCCGAACCCGGTACGGCCGTTGCGGGCGCTTGGCGTGACGCGCTCGACGCGTGCGCGGTCGCGGGGCTCCCGGTGTCGATCGCGCTCACCCCAGAGGAACAGGTGCGCGCGATCGGCGAGCACGGTGCCTCGAACGACGCGCTGGTGCCGTTACGCGATCTCGCGATGACCTACTCCGAGGCCGAGTTCTCCGGGCACGCGGTCGCGGCCCCGGTGCGAGATCGGGCGTGGACCGCGGCCGACGAGTTGCGGGCCGCGCTGCTCGTCGGCGTCGGACCACGCGAGCGCCTGCGCCGTACCCTCCGAAGTGAACCGGACTACGCGGAGTCGTTCTCCTGACCGCGGTCGCGCCACCGGCGCGACGCGGAGTCGAAGAAGCCGCCGACCGAACCTTCACGCAACGTCGAGGTCAGGTTGTCGATGCCCGCCCGACCCAACTTGCGCGCGTTGCGCTCGATGACGAGCAGGCACCCGAGCATGAGGAGGAACCCGACCATGCCGAGCACCAACACCTGGGTGAACGTGACGATGAGCAGCACCAACCCGGCGACGAATCCGATGACCGCCCACTTGATCGCCCGGGCGGCATGCCGGTACAGCGTGGTCTCGGAGACCTGCTGGACCAGACCAGGATCGGTCGCAGTGAGGTTCGCCTCGATCTCCTGGAGAATCCGCAGCTCTTCGTCCGAAAGGGGCATCGCTCAATCTTCGCGCATCGCGCGGGCCCGCTCAACGCGAGCGACCGCAGGGACCGGGACGACCTCGCCCCCGGCCGCCGCCGATCGGTATGCAGCATCGACCACCTCGTGGGCCGCCAGGGCGGCGTCGACGTCGGGGGCGCCCCGGGCCGCCGACCCGAGTTCGCTCACCGTGTCGAGAAAGGCCTTGCTGGGCTCGGCGTATTGCGCCACCGACTTGGCGTAGACCTCCGGCACGGTGAGTCGATCGAGCCATTCCGGCCCCGGTGCCACGATCTCCTCGTGGCCCGCCGAGGTCTCCACGTGGAGCGGTCCGAGGTAGTCGTCCTCGGTCCAGAGCATGGCCTCCTCGCAGAACAGCTCGAGCCGACGGGTCGAGGGCCGGGTCATCACCTGGTGCCACACGCTGGTGAGCGATGCCGTGACCCCGGCCTCGTAGTCGATCGACAGCGTCGCGACATCCTCGATCCCCGGGTAGCCGAACGTCTCGGCGGTTCTCGCTCGCACCGCCGTCGCCGGACCGAGGATCCAATGCATCAGGTCGACGTCGTGGATCGAGTGCTCGATCAACGTCCCCCCGCCGGCCTTCTCGACGTCCTTGCGCCAGGTGGATCCGTACATGCCCTGGATCGGGAAGTACTGGTCGTCACGGAACGTGAGCGCCATCGGCCGGCCGTAGCGCCCCGCAGCGACCGCGTCGGCGAACGCGGCGAAGACCGGAGCGTGGCGGAGTACCAACCCGACCTGGTGCGGACGGTCGCGCAGGGTGTCGGCAATGGCCCGGCACTCCTCGATGGTCGGCGCCAACGGCTTCTCGCAGAACACCGCGAGGTCGCGCGACGTTGCGGCCGCGACCGCCTCGGCGTGGCCCGCGGTCCACGTGCAGATCCACGCCACGTCGGCACCGTCGAGGGCGGCCTCGAGGTCGGTGGTCGCGCGAGCGTCGTGGTGCGCGGCGATCCGCTCGGCGCGCGCCGCGTCGGGATCGAACGTCGAGGTGACCGCGGCGTCGACCAGCCCCGCCCGGGCCAGCTGCCCCAGGGCGTAGGAATGCACGGTGCCGATATGCCCACAGCCGATCAGCGCGATCTGGAGCACCTCACGTCCCTTCTTCGTCGTCCGGACCCCAGAGGCTGCCACGGCGATCGGTGTGGAGGCGACCACCCGAGCTGTGCGCGGCCCGCCCGACCGCGTCCGCGCCGAAACGCGCTCGCACCGCGTCGATGGTGCGCTCGAGTTCGGCCGGGCCGGCCGGCGCCGCGTCGAAGCTCAGCTGGGTCTGCACCGTGGTCGCGTCTTCGATCTGCATCCCACTCACGCCGAGCAGCCGGATGCCCCCACCGATCTCGATCGCGGCGAGCAACATCAGCCCGCTCCGCGCCAGATCGGACGCGAGATCGGTCGGGTTCGCCAGCGTGTGGGCCCGGGTGATCGTGGTGAAGTCGGGGAACCGCACCTTCAGCTGCACGGTGCGGGCGACCTTGGCGTGGGCGCGCAGGCGGGTGGCGACCAGGTCGGCCATACGGAGCACGTCCTGTTCGAGTTCCCGGCGATCGGTGCGGTCGACCGCGAACGTCTCCTCGTGTCCGATCGACTTCGTCTCGCGGTGGGGCTCGACCGGTCGCGGGTCCCGGTTCCACGCGAGCGCGTGGAGGTGCCGACCGACCGATTCGCCGAGCTTCGCGACGAGCGCCGCCGCCGGGATCGCCGCGAGCTCGCCCACCGTCCCGACCCCGATGGCGTCGAGCTTGCGCTGGGTCGCCGGCCCCACCCCCCACAGCCTGCGTACCGGCAACGGGTGGAGGAAGTCGAGTTCCGTACCCGGTGCGACCACGTACATACCGTTCGGTTTGGCCGAGTCGCTCGCGATCTTGGCGAGCATCTTCGTCGTCGCGACCCCCACGGACGCGTGCAGCCGGAGTTCCGACTCGATCCGCGCACGCAACATCTCCGCGATCTCGGGACCGCTCCCGAGCAGCCGCTCCGCCCCCGAGACGTCGAGGAACGCCTCGTCGAGCGACAGCGGCTCCACCAGTGGCGTCGCTGATCGAAGTATCGCCATCACCTCTCGGCTCACCTCGCTGTACAGCTCGATGCGCGGCGCGACGAACTCCGCCTCGGGGCACCGGCGTCGGGCCTGGATCGACGGCATCGCCGAGTGGATCCCGAAGACGCGCGCTTCGTAGCTGGCCGCGGCGACGACACCTCGATCGCCGGCGCCGCCCACGACGACCGGGCGGCCGCGCAACTCCGGGCGTTCTCGTTGTTCGACCGACGCGTAGAACGCGTCCAGATCCAGGTGGAGGATCGAGGGCGCGTTCACCCCATCGACACCGACACGACCTCGAAGCTCGCGAGGCTCGTGCCCCGCACCTCGTAGGTGAACCGGCGCGACTCGGCGGGCGACCACCGATGCGCCAGCCACTCCGCCAGCGGATCGCGCACCCAGCGGAAACAGTCCGTGAGGTGCTGGTCGAGGAGCGCCGGGGCCACGAACAACGCGTCGACCACGATGCCGTCGGGATCGTCGATGCGCAGGTCACCGTCGAACTCGACCGCGCGGTGCACCTCGCAATCCATCTGCCAGCCCATGTCGACCGCGACTGCTCGCACCTCGTAGAGGGGACCGTCCCAAGCGGTGACGACGAGGCCGGTCTCCTCTTCGACCTCACGCGTCAGCCCGGCGAGGATCGAGTCGTCGGTGGCATCGACCACACCACCCGGAGTACTCCAGTCGTGGGCGCCGTCGCGGCGTCGGTTCTGGACGAGGAGCAGCTGTCCGTCACGTTCCATCACCGCGCCCGCGACCGTCATCTGCCTCGACACCATGCCGCCAGTGTGGCACGCCCCCGTTACCATCCGCGTGTGCCAGACACCTTCGACACCGGACCGGGACCGAGCCGATCCGCGTTCCTCCTCGCCTACGCCGCGGTCGTGCTCACCGGCTTCGTCGGCGCCGCGATCGGATACGGGTGGGCCGACATCGGGTGCGACCGCAACTGCACCACCGACCTCGCGGTATGGATGATCGTCGGCGGCATCATCGGTGCGGTCGGCGCGGGCGTGATCGCAGTGCTCGTGCTGCGGGCGATGGCCGAATGGCGCCGCCCCGGCTGATCAGGGTCCACGATTGAGGTCGAACCGGCAGTGCAGCCCCGGCGCGACCGACAACGCACGAGCGCACAATCGTTCGCTCTCCCGCTGGTCACCATCCGCCTTCGCGAACGCCGACAACGCGATCAGCGCCTGAGCCGAGAACGGATCCCAACGGCGCGCATCTGCGTACGCGGCCCGGGCGGCGGTCCGGTGGCCGGACCCGAGTTCGAGTCCGCCGAGCGCGAGAGACACTCCCGGATCGGAGGGATCACGCCGGTGCGCGACCCGGGCCGCGGCGACTGCATCGGCCAGTGCGCCCGCCCGGTGGTCCGAGTGGAAGGCGTACCGGTACGCCTGGGCTTCGCGCGCCGCGGGTTCCGGCCAAATCGGCAACGCGCGCGCGGCGGCCCGGGCATCGCGCAGGTCAAGGTCGACGGTGTCGTTCCGGAGCAGCATGTCGCCGCGGACCAACGCGACGCCGGCGACGACCGCCGTGACCACGATCAGGATTGCCACCGACTTCGCCGGCCTCGAGATGCGGACCGGCGGGCCTCGCTTCGCGACGCCGAGCGCGAGCGCCAGCACCGGCGTGAGCCCGACGAACTGCGGCTGGAACAGGAGGCTCACCGCGCCGACTCCGGCGAACCACGCCAACTCGCCCCGCGCTCCGCGCGCCGCGAGTACCAGCCACGCCGTGAACGCGAGCGCGCCGACCAGGCCGGTCGTGACGAGATACTCGACGAACACGTCGTGCGCGTCGATGTTGAGGGTGTCGGACCCGAAGGCGCGCGCGGCCGACGCGGTGTTGTGCGGCGAGGTGGCGCGGCGGTACAGGCCCGGGCCCTCGCCCAGCACCGGGCGGTCTGCGAAAGCCGCGAAGCCCATCTCCCATCGGTCGATGCGGCCCGAGAAACTGGCACTGCCGCTGCCGGCAACACGCGACGCCGCGCCCGAGTCGTCGGGCGCGATCGCCATCGTCCCGAGGACGCCGACCGCGACGGCAATCGCCAGGGGAACGACGCGCCGCCAGGCCCGCAGCCCGAGCACTCCGAGCACTCCGAGCAGCACGACGAGCCCGATTCGTCCGCCGGCCAGTTCGAGGGCGCTTGCGAAGAGCACCGCCAACGCCAGGTAGACCGCCGACGTCTCCCGGCGCGCTGGCGCAACGCGCCACCGTTCCACCACGATTGCGAACGCACCGAGAAACAGTGCGGAGGCATGAACCGGATTCCCGAGCAGCGCCGGCGGACGCCCGTCGATCAGCGCGAACAAATCGCCCGTGTAATTCTCGGACACCTGGAGCCACGCCATGGCCGCATTCACTCCGGCACCGACCAGGACGGCCGAGCCGAATACGCGGGCACCGACGTCGGACCAACGTCGCCCCAGGGCCCACATCGCGACCACTGCCGCGACGAACAGCAATCCCGTGCCGTGGTTGTACAACCCGAACAGTGCGAGCCCGGGCGCGGGCGAGACCAGCGTCGAGAGGCCGGCGACGGCGACGAAGACCAATCCGGCGATCGACGCGTGGTCACGCGCCCGGGCCGCGACCGTCAACACCACCAACCCCGGCCCGATCACGAGCAGGGCGATCGCGGCACGCGGTGTCCAGTACTGCGCGAGCGTCAGAGGCACTGCGATCACGAGCAGGAGCGTGGCGATCAGGCCAGTGGCGATCTCCGTGGAACGCAGGCGCGCCGCGATCCGCGCCCCGTCATCCATGCGCGAACGGTACCCGCGGCTCTGCCCCGAGCCGCGGACTCGACCGATCAGCTCGTCGGCCGCATGAGCCCTTCCTGCATGACCGTCACGACCAGTTCGCCGCGGTGAGTGAAGATCGAACCTTCGGCGATTCCGCGCGCTCCAGACGCCGACTGGCTCCGCTGGTGGTACAGCAACCACTCGTCGGCGCGGAACGGGCGGTGGAACCACATCGCGTGGTCGAGGCTCGCGACCTGGAACTCCCCGTCGGTGAACGAGCTGCCGTGCGGGAGCATCGCGGTGTCGAGAATGGTGAGGTCCGATGCGTACGCGACCACACACACGTGGAGCAACGGATCGTCGGGCAGTCGACCATTGGCGCGGATCCAGACGTCCTGGCGCGGCGGTCGGGGTGAATGATCGAGCCAGGCCGGCACCTCGATGGGCCGCGAGTCGATGGGCCGCTCGCGCTGCGACCAGTCCGCGAAATCGGGGCCGAACTTGTCGCGGTACGGCGCGAACTGTTCCTGCATCGTCGGCAGCGAATCGGGGGCCTGCACCTCGGGCATCGCGTCCTGGTGCTCGGGACCGTTCTCGACCACCTGGTACGACGCCTGGAGGTTGAAGATCGCGCGCCCGTGCTGGATCGCAACGACGCGGCGAGTGGTGAACGATCGCCCGTCCCTGATCCGGTCGACCTCGTAGATGATCGGCACTTCGGGATCGCCGGGACGCAGGAAGTACGCGTGGCACGAGTGGAGCACCCGCTCGGGGTCGACGGTGCGACCCGACGCGACGAGTGCCTGCCCGGCGACCTGGCCACCGAAGACCCGTTGGCGCCACTCCTCGGGGCTCCGACCTCGGAAGAGGTTGAGCTCGAGGGTCTCCAGGTCCAGCAACTCGATCAGGTCATCCAACGCACGCTGGGGTTCGGGTGGAGTCATCGGTCGAGGGTAGGCGGGCGTCGGTGACGCACGCGGTACCGCAGGAACACGACGCCGTTACCGAACCGGTGCTCGTCGACGAGGTCGAGGTCGAGCCGGAGACCCTCGGGCAGCCACGGCGTACCGCCGCCGACGACCACCGGGTTGACGTACACGCCACACTCGTCGACCAGGCCGGCGTGGAGCGCGGCCGCTGCGAGCCCGGGACCGCCGATACTCACCGACTGCGTTGCCGCATCCTTCAGTCCCCGAACCGCGCCGGGATCGAATGTCCGCTCGAGTCGCGTGCGCGCACTCGTCACCTCGGCGAGCGTCCCGGAGTAGACGACCTTGTCGGTGGTCTGCCAGATCTCCTGGTACTCCCGCATGATCTCGGCATTGCCCGCCGTCTTGGGATCCATGGTCTCCCATGCCACCATCACCTCGTACATGCGGCGGCCGTAGAGCGCGGTGCCGATCGCCCGCTCCTGGCGATTGACGAACGCGTGCACCTCCGCGTCGGGCTCCGACCACGCGAAGTCGCCCGTGGCATCGGCCACGTACCCGTCGAGCGACGCGATCACGTGGTACACGAGGTCGGCCACCATCGCCCCGATCAGCCGAAGAACACGGTGGCGAGGTCGTAGAGCGCGGCGTCGACGGTCTTGAGGGTCCCGACCGCGTCCTCGAGCGGCACGGTCACGATCTCTCCTGCCTGCAACGCCACCATCACGTCGCCCGCCCCCTTGTGCACCGCGTCGATGGCCGCGATCCCGAACCGGGTGGCGAGGATACGGTCGAACGCGGTCGGCGTACCGCCGCGGAGGAGATGACCGAGGATCGTGACCCGGGTGTCGAACCCGGTCCGCGCCTTGATCTCGTCGGTCACCTGGTTGGCCACCCCGCCGAGCTGCACGTGCCCGAAGTCGTCCACCGCGCCGGACGCGAGCGTCATCGTCCCTTCCGCCGGGACCGCCCCTTCGGCGACCACCACGATCGAGAAGTTCTCGCCGCGACGCGACCGGTGCTGGAGCCGTTCGCAGACCTCTGCGATGTCGAAAGGCAGTTCGGGGATCAGGATCACGTCCGCCCCGCCGGCCAGGCCGCTGTGCAACGCGATCCAGCCGGCGTGCCGACCCATGACCTCGACCACCATCACGCGGTCGTGCGACTCT
>JBDUBS010000677.1:0-3089 GCA_040003875.1 Acidimicrobiia bacterium
GGAGGGTTCCCACCGCGTCATGGTCCCGAACAGCACGAGCACGCCCAGACCGCCGACCAGCCGCGGGCCCCGCCGGAGTCGGTGCAGCAGGGGTTCGACCACCGCGAGCGCGAATGCGACGTTCGCACCGGATACCGCGAGCAGGTGACTCAACCCGGCATCGCGGAACGCGACCACCAGATCGTCGGGGATCGCCCGCGTGTCGCCGAGCAGGAACCCGGTCAACAAGGCGCGCGGAGTCGAGGGCAACGTGGTGCTGCCCCGCAACACCGCGCGCCGCGCGAGGTTCGCCGCCGCGTACCAGGGACTCGAGGGGCGGCCGACGGCCCGGATGTCGTCCACGCGGAACTCGCCGACCGCGTGCCGCCACCGCAGCCGGCTCGAGAACCCGCTCAGGGGCGCCAGCGTGCCGGACGCGCGGAGTTGGTCGCCTGCATCGAGGGCCGCGAACACCGAACGTTCGTCGCCGTGCACCCCGACGAAGACGCTCCGCTCCCCGGCCGAACGACCACCGAACGCGTCGACCCGAGCGATGGCGGCCGACTCGAACAACGGTCCGTCGGGATCCTCGGTCAGGGTCAGCACCGCCTCTCCGCTCGCCTCGCGAGCGACCGCGGCCGTCAACGGCGATGCCTCGAGACCGTGCAGCGCGCGCTGTTCGACCGCGACGCCCAGCAGCGCGCAGGCAACGATGGCGGTCACCGCCCCGACGCGTGACGCACGCCAAGTAAATGCGGCGGCGAAGCCGACCAGTGCGAAGCCGAGCAGAAGCCGCGCCGGTCCTCCGCCGAGCCGTTCGCCGGCGAGGACGCCCGCGGCGAGGGCGACGAGCATGAGGAGCGGGCCGATCACACCGACACCAGTGGCTTCAGGTCGGCAAATCGCTTGTCGCCGATGCCACGCACGTCGCGCAACTGGTCGACGCTCGTGAACCCGCCCCTTCGTTCGCGCTCGGCGATGATCGCGGCGGCGAGACTCGGACCGACGCCGGGCAGCGTGTCGAGTTGCGCCGGTGTGGCGGCGTTGAGATCCACCGGACCGGAGCCGCCCGCCGCTTCCGGAACGGTCGCATCTCCGCCACCGGCGGCAGGGACCGCCGGCTCGCCGATCTTGGCCACCGGGATGCGCTGTCCGTCGACCACCTTCGCCGCCAGGTTCAACCGGTCCAGGTCGGCCTCGGGCACCCCTCCACCCGCGGCGGCGATCGCGTCGGCGACTCGGCTCCCGGCCGGGACCCGGACCAGACCGGGCCGGACGACGGCGCCGGCGACGTGCACCAACACGGCCGGACGTGTGGTCGTGGTGGTCCCGATCGCCCGCATCGATGGAGCGGGCGCAGGTGATTCTCCCGGCAGCGCGCTCGCCGACTGATCCTGGCCCACCTGGTAGAAGCCGTACCCGACGACGGCCGCGACGATGAGCAGCGCGCCGACGCGGACCCGCGGATCGCTCAGGCGGTCACGCAGCGCCTCGACGAAGGCTGCAGGGCCGCGACCGGGTGGTCGAGGCGGGGTCTGGTCGATCGGGAGCATGACTTCCTCCGGGCGCGCGCGGGCCGACGGAGGAAGTACGAGGGGAAGGTGGAACGGCCAGACCGTACCAAATCAGTCAGCCACCCGGGTTCGGGCTTCTGCTTCGGCGCGGATGGCGCGGTAGGCGTCCCAATGACCGAGGCCGGCACGGCGTCCACGGACGTAGTCACCCAGGTAGGCCCGCAGGAATCCGATCCGACCTTGGCGGCGCCATTGCTCGACGTGGACGAGTTCGTGCGCGATGAGGTCGCGGTTCGTCTCGTGGCCGCGCCGCACCAGCACGTAACGGCCGAGGGTCATCGCAAGCACTCCGGGGGTCAGCCACGGAACCACCACGATCCGCGCCCGCTCCACATCGACCGCGTCTACGTGCGAGAAGCGCCCATCGACGTCGACGATCACCGCGACGCGAAACCTGCTCATGAGCCGGAGCCCGCGCAGGCGAGGAGCCCGGGAGCGAGCCCCGCGTCACGCATGGCCATCAGGAGCGCGAGCGGACGGGCCGAAATGCGGAGGCGAACAGCCCGGGAGCGAGCCCCACATCAGGCATGGCCATCAGGAGCGCGAGCGGACGGGGCGAAACGGCGGACGGCCCGAAATCAAGTGACGAAGTTGATGAGGCGGCCGGGGACGAAGATCACCTTGCGGACGGTCGCGCCGTCGAGGTGCGCCGCGACGTCGACGCGCGCCGCGGCCTCGACCACGGCCTGGTCGGCACCGGCCGCGACGGTGACCTTGCCGCGCACCTTGCCGTTCACCTGGACCGGGTACTCGACCTCGTCGACGGTCAACCACTGCGGATCGGCCACCGGGAAGTCCGCGTACGTCAGCGACTCGTCGTGACCGAGACGCGACCACAGCTCCTCCGCGATGTGCGGCGCGAGCGGAGCGAGCATCAAGACCAACGGTTCCACCGCTTCTCGGGGCGCGCCGTCGGCAGCGGCGACCTGCGTGAGGTGGTTGTTCAACGTGATGAGCTTCGAGACCGCGGTGTTGAATCCCATCGTCGTCATGTCGCCGCGTACCTCGACGATCGTTCGGTGCAGCAGGCGGCGGGTCTCCTCGTCGGCCGGCGTCTCGACGATACGGAGCGCGCCGGTGTCCTCGTCGACGACATTGCGCCACAGTCGCTGCAGGAACCGGAACACGCCGACGATGTCCCTGGTACTCCACGGGCGCGACGCGTCGAGCGGACCCATGGACATCTCGTAGAGCCGGAGGGAGTCGGCGCCGTAATCGCGGAAGATGTCGTCGGGGGTGACCATGTTCTTCAGGCTCTTGCCGATCTTGCCGAACTCGCGCTGCACGGGTTCGTCATCGGCGAAGAAGCCGCCGTCCCGTTCGACGACCGTGGTCGCCTCGACGTAGATCCCGCGGCCGTCCGTGTACGCGGGCGCCTGGATCATTCCCTGGTTGAACAGGCGCTGGAACGGTTCGGGCGTCGAGACGTGTCCGAGGTCGAACAACACCTTGTGCCAGAACCGCGCGTAGAGGAGGTGGAGGACCGCGTGCTCGACCCCGCCCACGTAGAGGTCGATGCCGCCGGGCCCGTCACCC
>JBDUBS010000492.1:0-10379 GCA_040003875.1 Acidimicrobiia bacterium
CGCACCTGGGCCTCGGCGTACTCGGGGTAGTCGCCGCGCGGGATCGACGCGATCGTGCTGCCCATCGACCCCATCGGGCGCGACTCGAAACTCCAATCGAGTCCGCCGCAGTAGTACACGCCGAAGCGCAGCCCGGCGCGCCGCACGGCGTCGGCCAGCTCGCCGACGACGTCGCGCGTCGAGTGCCAACGGTCGCGATGAGGGTGCGTGACGTTCGTGGGCCAGAGGCTGTAGCCGTCGGCGTGCTTGGTGACGAGCACGAGGTACCGCGCGCCGGTGCGAGCGAATCGATTGGCCCAGGCATCGGGATCCCACTGGTCGAGCGCACGCTCCCAGTCACGCGCGAACTCTCCGTAGGGTCGATCGCCGTACACCGATCGGTGGTGGTGGGCGACCGCGCTGGTCGGGAAGCGGAGTGAGTTCTCATACCACTCGGCGTACGGAGATGCGGCGAGCGCGTCGGGCGCGTCCGACTGCAAGAGCTCACCGATCTCCGCGTCGACCGGCGCGAATCCCGGCACCGAGGCCGGGGTCCAGTGGACGAAGATCCCGAGCTTGGCATCACGCCACCAGGTGGGGACGCGGTGGCGCCGGAGCCGTCGGAGTTCCTCGTTGCGCACTGCCATCCGGGCACTGTAGGAGGGTCGATCGAGCTCGGGTGGGCGTCGATCGCGGTCGACGCCCACGGTCGGTGAACCTCCAGGGTCCGTGACCCTCCATGCAGCGCTCGGGTTTTCTGGACCGGTCGAAGTTGACGACGCTTCGTCGCGGGTGCTGAGGTGTGCGCCTTCTCGCAGGAATGGAATGTGATGCGTCGTCCGGCTCTCCGCGCTCGCAGGTTCGTGGCGATCCTCGTCCTCGTCGTCTTCGCCGCGGTCGGATGCAAGTACCGGGTGGCGACGACCGCGGGCATCTCGACCAGCGCGGCGTTCGGCCAGCGGAGCGCGCAGGAGCAGGAGCTCGAACTCGGTCGGCTCGCGCAGACCGGCGCGCATTGGGTGCGACTCGATCTCGACTGGGACGGTGTGCAGTCCGCGGGACCGAACTCCTGGAACTGGTCGAACTTCGACGCGCAGGCCCGAATTGCGGAGGGTCGCGGACTCGAGGTGCTCGCGGTGGTGAGCTTCTCGCCTGGGTGGGCGAACGGTGGGCACGGTCCGACCACGCCGCCGACGGATCCCGCGACGTACGGACGTTTCCTCGCCGCTGCAGTGGCCCGTTACCACGCGGGTGGTGGGGCCGGAACCCACGTCCGCGCGTGGGAGATCTGGAACGAACCCAATCACCCGCCCTTCTGGGCCGGTGCGCCCGATGCCGGTCGCTACGTCGACCTCCTGCGTCACGCGTACTTCGGGGTGAAGTCGGTCGACGGCGATGCCATCGTCGTGAGCGGGGGAATGGCGCCGTTCGGTGATCTCGGTACCCCCGGCAATTACGAGCACCCGGTGAACTTCCTCCAGGCGATGTACTTCGCCGGCGCTGCCGGTCTGTTCGACGCCCTCGGCGACCATCCGTACGCGCCGATCCCGTACTCGCCGCTCACCGATTCGCCCGGCGCCATCAAATGGAACTCGTTCCTCTACACGCAGACACTGCACGACATCATGACGGCCCACGGCGACGGCGCGAAACAGATCTGGGGGACCGAGACCGGGCCCGCAACCGGCTACTGCGGCAACTGCGTGTCCGAGGCGACCCAGAAGGACTGGCTCGCCGAGGAGTACGTCAAGTGGCGGTCGTGGACGTTCACCGGGCCGTTGTTCTGGCACGCGGGACGGGACGAGGCCACCGGTTCGACCGACTCGGACGACAACTTCGGGCTGCTGCACTCCGACTTCTCACCCAAGCCCGCGTTCGACGTCGCCGCCAGCCTCTGGTGACGCCGACTCGGCGCGGCCGTCCTTCCAGTAGCCGCGGATCGTGGTCCGCGTGCGGGGGAACTCGCGCTCGGTGAACAAGAAGCGCCGCACGCGTTGGACCGCGGCGGCCTCACCCGCGACCCACACGCGCGCGTCGGGGTCGAGGGGCGTGGCGATGACCGCATCGGCGAGCGCGGTTCCCGGAGGCGCGTCGGCCGTGGACGAGACCCAGTCGAGGCTTGCGGCGGAGGAGCGGGGCAGCGTCACCCGCGCAGATTCGTCGGTGGTCTCGACGATCACGTGGGTTGGCATCGTGGTGGGGAGCGCAGCAAGGAGTTGACGGATCGCAGGGATGGCGCTCTCGTCGCCGGCGATCAGGTACTCGGAAGCGGTCGGGTCGACCGTGTATCCCCGGCCGGGACCCGAGACCGCGGTGTCGTCGCCGATCTGCACACGATCCACCCACTCCGAGGCGACACCGCGCCCGTGCCGAACCACGTCGAGGACGAGGCTCGTCGCGTCCGGGGCGACCAACGACGGAGTGAACGTGCGGATGGCCGGCTTCGAGTCGTCGGGCAGAAGGAACTCGTTGCCGCGCCAGGTGGGGATCACCAACTCGTCGGCGCCGGTTGGCGGGAGGAGCAACCGGATGCTCGCACCGGGTTCCGTGACCACGAGGCCGGCGAGGTCGGCTCCGGTGAGCGTGACCCGGCTCAGGCGGGGAGTGATGGGCGCGACCGCCGTGACCGTGGCTCGGCGGAACGGTGGGGGACTGCGGCGGATGCGTTGGGGAACGGGCGTGGCGTCGGTGTCGATGCCGACAGCATGACCCATGGGGCGATCGAGTCGAGCGCCGGGGTGGCGCACCGTCTGGCCCGGGCCGTCTGGTCGGGGCCGTCTGGTCAGGGTCGTCTGGTCAGGGCCGGCGACCGAGCGTGAGGAGCAATCGGGTTTCGGCATCGGCGTCCTCCGGGATCGGGAGGTCGGCGCCGAACATCCCACTCGCACGCAGCATCTCGAGTTGCGGTTCGAGCACCTGCCAGCAGCCCGCGACCAGATCGGTGGGGAGTGCCGGCTCCTGACCGGTAGCCACTGCGAGGTCCCAGCCGTGGATCAGCACGTCGAGGAATCGGTGACCCGCGTAGACCGCACCGGGCACGGGACCGTACGAGACTGCACACGGTGCATCCAGCGCACCCGCCCCCGCGAACGCGGCCGCGGCCGCGGCTGCAGATCGGTCGTAGGCGGCGAGCGCGTCCGGTCCGAGTTGATCGCCGTCGAGTGCGCTGCCCACGTCCTCGATCGTCGCGCCGGATGCGAGCCGGCTCGCCCACCAGTTGCCGCCGACCACATGGTTCAACAACTCCCGCACGGTCCAGTCGGCACACGGTGTGGGCGCGGACCAGTCGAGGGACCTGGCGCCGACGACGAAGTTCCGGGTGTTGTCGAGTGCGCCTTGGTGGAGTTCGAGCAGGGCCGCGGGTTTGATCATGAGCGGGTCATCCCTTCACGTAGGAGAACTTCTCAGCGACGAGGTCGTCTCGAACGCGGAACACGTCGACTCCACGGATGTGGCCGTCGGCCCAGGAGTAGCGCCAGCGCTGCACGACCCGATCGCCGGCCGCGAACGTCTCCTCTGCCTCGAAGTTGCTGGCGGTGTCGTCGAAGATCGGCCGCCACGCGGCGCGGACCGCGTCCTTGCCCTCGCAGCGCGTGCCGTCGGGCGCCGGGCCGGTGGCGTCGAACACGCAGTCGTCGGTGACGAGCGCAAGGCAGGCATCGAGATCGTGGTCACCCCACGCGACGCCGAACCGTTCGACGACTGCGATGACATCGTCCATGGCGGGGTCCCTCGGTCGGTGGCGGTGCTCGGAGGTTACCGTTGCGCAACGGATCCGGCAGTGCCTCGACGAGACGCTCGAGCACCCGGGAGGAGGAGCCCCATGGCGGCCAGAGACGAACACCGGTACACGATCATCTCGGCGGACTGTCACGCAGGTGGCTCGCACGAGCAGTACCGCGAGTACCTCGACCCTGCGTATCGCGACGACTTCGATGCGTGGCGGAACAAGTACAAGAACCCGTACCGGGACCTCCACGACGGTGGGCGGGTACGGAACTGGGACGACGACCGGCGCAACGGCGACCTCGAGGCCGACGGCCAGGTGGCCGAGGTGATCTTCCCCAACACGGTCCCGCCGTTCTTCCCCAGTTTCGTGCTCTTCGCGAAACAGCCGACGGCCGAGCAATACGAGCACCGGCTCGCCGGGATCCGCGCGCATAATCGGTGGCTGGTCGACTTCTGCGGTCGGTTCCCCGAGCGTCGGGCGGGGATCGGTCAGATCTTCCTCAACGACATCGACGATGCGATCGACGACGTGCACTTCATCAAGGAGCACAACCTGCGCGGCGGTCTGCTGCTGCCGAATATCCCACCCGACTGCAGCTGGGTCTCGCCGTTGATCGATCCCGCGTACGATCGCCTCTGGAAGGTCTGCGAAGACCTCGGAGTGATCATCAATGTGCACGGGGGCACGGGTGTCCCGGACTACGGCCGGTTCCCCGCGTCGCCACTCGTCTTCATCAACGAGGTCACGTTCTACTCCCAGCGGCCGCTCGTCCAGTTCATCGTCTCGGGGATCTTCGAGCGCTTCCCGAACCTCAAGTTCGCGATCACCGAGACCGGCTGTCACTGGGTGCCGCCACTACTCCGGCAACTCGACACGATGCTGGCCGGGATCCGCGCCACGGGTCGCACCGGAGAGCTCGCTTACGACACCGAGACGATCCCGCGGCTGTCGGCCACCGAGTACTTCCAGCGGAACTGTTGGATGGGGGTCTCCCAACCCGGCCTGTCCGACATCGCCGCGCGCGACACCCTCGGCGCCGGACGGTTCATGTGGGGCAGCGACTACCCGCACACCGAGGGCACGGGTCCGTTCACTCGCGAACACCTCCGCCAGGTGATGCACGACCTTCCCGAGACCGAGGTACGCGGCCTGCTCGCCGGCAACGCGGCCACGTTGTATGGCTTCGATCTCGATGCGCTTGCACCGCTCGCCGCCGAGTTCGGACCGACCGTGGAGGAGATCAGGGCGCCGCTCACAGAACTCCCGCCCGAACCCAACGAGGCACTCCGCCGGGTGGCCGCGGGTATTCGATAATCGGTTGGCGGTCTGCGCCGCCGGATTGGCTACCGGCTGGTGTTGGCGATCAAGACGCTGCACGGCGCGTGGTGCGAGATCTTGTTCGGCACACTGCCGAGCACGAACCGTTTCAGGCCGGTCATGCCGTGGTTGCCGACCACGATGAGCTCCGCGCCGACTTGTTCGGCGACCGAGATCAACGCCTCGCACGGATCACCCGGCACCGCGTGGGTCAGACAGGGAACGGAGTCGCCCACGACGGCGGTGGAGCGCTCGCAGACGGTTTCGGCGTTTGCTGCGATGCTCTCGTTCACGCCGGCGACGTCGATGGTGGCGCCACCACCGCCTGCACTGATTGCCAGAGTGGCCATGTTCATCGGCTGGTACGCGTGCACCACGTGCAGCGTGGCGCCCGCGAGTTGCGCGAGTTCGGCCGCTTGATGGACGGCCGTCGCCGCGGAATCGGAGCCGTCGGTTCCCACCACGATGGTTGTGTACATACGGCGATACTGGCAGGCGCGCCACGGTTTGACCAGACGGCGCGACCGGTGTCGGTGGCGCCCGTCGGCTGGTCGTCGTGCATACCTCACCGCGACCCGGACTGCACCCGGCCGTAGAGTCACGCCCTTGCGGAGAGGAACCGGGAATGCGTGAGTACGACCTGATCGTCATCGGCGGCGGCAGTGGGAACTCCATCTTCGGTCCCGAGTTCGACCATCTCCGATGTGCTGTCATCGAGCCCGATCGCTTCGGGGGAACCTGTCTCAACCGGGGATGCGTGCCGTCGAAGATGTTCGTGGTCGCCGCCGACACCGCCGAGACGCCGCTGTGGGCCGGACGACTCGGAATCGACCTCAGCTTCAACGGTGCCGACTGGCCGGCCATCCGCGATCGGGTCTTCGCCCGCATCGATCCCCTGCACGCGTCGGCAGTCAGGTACCGCGAGTCGGTGGGGATCGACGTATTCACCGATCCGGCTCGCTTCGTCGCCCCGAAGGTCTTGCAGGTGGGTGACGAACAGCTGACCGCGACCGACATCGTGGTGGCGTGCGGCGCGCGGCCGATGGTGCCCGAGATCGAGGGGATCGACTCGGTCTCGTTCCACACGTCCGACACCGTCATGCGGCTCGACGCGTTGCCGGAGTCGATGATCATCCTCGGCGGCGGTTTCATTGCGGTCGAGATGGGTCATGTGTTCAGCGGACTCGGAACCCAGGTCACCGTCGTGCAGCGCGGTCCGCGTCTCCTGATGGCCGAAGACGAGGAGATCTCGCTGCGCTTCACCGACGTTGCGCGTCCGCGGTTGCACGCCCACACCAACTCGACGTTGATTCGCGTCGAGCCGCATGGCGACGGTGTGGCGGTGACGATGCACTCGGGCGCCAGCGAGCGCACGCTCTTCGCGGAAGTGCTGCTCGTGGCGACGGGGCGGATCCCCAACACCGACCGGGTCGACGCCGCGGCCGGTGGTCTCGAACTCGACGGGGGCCGCCGGGTGGTCGTGGACGAACACTTCCGGACGAACGTCGACGGTGTGTGGGCCCTCGGCGACGTCGCGAACGACCTCCAGTTGAAGCATCTGGCCAACGCCGAGACCCGGGTGGTGAAGCACAACCTCGCGAACCCCGACGATCTTCGGACTCTGGCGCATCCCGACGTGATCCCGCACGCGGTGTTCACCGATCCGCAGATCGCCGCGGTCGGTCTGACCGAGGCGAGAGCGCGGGCCACCGACGCCGATCTCATGATCGGGGTGCGCCCGTATTCGGCCACCGCCTACGGCTGGGCGCTGGAGGACACGACGAGTTTCGCCAAGGTGATCGCCGACCGGCAGACTCGGTTGATCCTCGGTGCGCACATCATGGGGCCCTACGCGTCGATGCTGATCCAGCCGGTGGTGCAGGCCATGACGTTCGGCCAGACCGTCGATGAGATCGGCCGTGAGGTGATGTATCTCCACCCGGCGCTCACCGAGGTTCTCGAACAGGTCCTCCTCGAGTTCTGATCCTCCCCGCCATGACTTTTGGTCTGTGTATGGGGGTAACCCCCACCCTGGAGACCAAGAGTCGCGGCGGACTCCGGCTCGAGCACCGGGATCCGGTTCAGCCGGTGGCGGCGCGGAGGTGGTCGGAGAAGCTGACCATCGCGTTGGCGAAGACGGTGCCGATCATCTCGCCGGCTCCGGCGATGAGTTCCGCCAACTCGGGTTGCGGTTCGACCGCGAACGTCCACTGCAGTATCGAGCCCGTGCCACGCGGTTCCATCACCCAGTCCTCGGCCAGCGCCAAGAACGTGGTGTCGGTGCTCGCGTCCACCCGGTACGCCCACCGGCCGGGTACGTCCCACGCCAGCATTGTCTCCCGATAGGCGGTGCCTTCCAGCGCGATCGCGCGCTTCGTGCCCACGCCGTGTGGGGCTGGGCTCTCGTAGCGGCCGTCGGCGAGGCCGGGGAACCAGGTCCAGGTCGACGGATCGGCGCTGATCGCGGCGAACACCGCCTCGACCGGTGCGGGCAGTTCCACCTCGTAGGTGAACTTCACCGGCGCGTCGGTGAGGAAGTCGAGGTCGACGGGTCGGAGCCGGTGCAGGGCGTTCTCGGTCATGCGGCGCAAGGGTAGGTTGCCCTGACCGGGGGGCTCGCGGCCTCTCTGCTCGCTTCGCAAGCTCCGCTCTGGAGTGGCCGGCCGCGCTAGTTCACGCTGCGGCCGTGGCCTTCCCAGTACGGCGCGCGGAGGTCGCGCTTGAGGACCTTCATCGCCCCCGACAGCGGCAGTGGATCGGTCCGGAACTCGACCGATTTCGGGAGCTTGTAGCCCGCGATCGCGGGCCGGGCGTGGTCGATGATCTCGGCCTCGGTCGCGGTGACCCCGGGTCGACAGACGATGATCGCGTGGACCGCCTCGCCCCACACCTCGTTCGGGATCCCGATGACCGCCACCTGCGCGACTGCGGGGTGCGAGGCGATCGCGTTCTCCACCTCGGTGGAGTACACGTTCTCGCCGCCGGTCACGATCATGTCCTTCACCCGGTCGACGAGGAAGAGGTAGCCCTGCGGATCGAGATAGCCCGCGTCGCCGGTGTGGTACCAACCGTCGCGGAACACGTCGGCCGTCGCCTCGGGCTGGTTCCAGTACTCGCGCATGAAGTTGCCGGCCCGGGCGCAGACCTCACCCGACTCGCCTTGCGCCACGATGTTGCCGTCGTCGTCCTGAATCGAGAGCGAAACGCCGGGGGCCGGTCGTCCGGCCGACCGCAACCGGTCACCACCGGCGCGATGTTCCTCCGGGCCGAGGATGGTCAGGACCGCGCAGCCCTCGGTCATGCCGTACCCCTGGAAGATGTCGACGTCGGGCAGGTCGGTGCGGACCCGCTCCAGCAGCGCGCCGGGCATCGGCGACGCGCCGTACGTGAGGACCTTCAGCGAGGCGAGCCGCTCGGGTCGATAGTCGGGGTGGAGCATCATCAGCCCGATCATGGTCGGGACCATCACGGTCATCGTCACCTGGTGCTGCTCGAGCGAATCCATGACCGCGCCGGGCTCGAACGCGGGGACGAAGACCGAGCGTCCACCGGCTGCGGGGACGCCCAGAATCCCGCCCATCGACGCGGCGTGGAACATCGGCGTCTGGTGCAGGTACACGTAATTGTGATCGAACCGCCAGGCCATCGTCACGTGGTAGAGGTTCAACATCTGAGCCCGCTGGTCGAGCAGGACCCCCTTGGGGAGACCGGTGGTCCCGCCGGTGTACATCAGGACGACGGGATCATCCTCGTTCGGCTCCGGCGGCGTGCTGGAGTCGCCCGCGCCGAGCAGGTCCTCGTAGCCGACGTCGTGGGGGACGTCACCACCGCCGATGAGCACGACCTTGTCGAGGGCGGTGCGGGCCCGGACCGAGTCGACCAGCGGTGCGAAGAACTGGTCGACGAAGCACACCTTGGTGTCAGAATCCGTGAGGATGTGCTCGAGCTCGCGGGCGGCGAGGCGGAGGTTCAGGGGGTTGATGACCCCGCCGCCGAGGAACGCGGCGTGCCAGAGCTCGAGGTACCGCTGGGAGTTGAGGGCGAGTACCGCGAAGCGGTCGTCGCGTGCGACGCCGAGTTCGGACCCGAGGGAATTCGTGAGCCGGCACACCCGTTCCGTGTGCTGCGCGTACGTGAGTTCGAGGTCAGCGTCGACGAAACCGACCTTGTCGGCGAACCGATCGGTCGCTGGCATCAGACTGCGGTGATAGATCAGCTCCTGCATCTCGACCTCGCGAGGTTGCGCCCGAGATCAGCCGCTCGGACTCCTGACTGCCGGCGGAGGGTATCGCCCGCAGCAACGATCGGCCACGGTCGGAGCCGGTGATTGCGCATGCCTCACGCACTGCGGTCGAGGACGGTCGCAGCGGACGCCGGTTTCCACCCGCCCGCTTCCTATCGACGGGAGAAACGCGGATCGCCCGAGAGGTAGAGGACCTCGAACGAGACGACGAACGAGTTGAACGTCGGTTGGGCGATCGAGTGGGCATCCACACACGGATGAGGAATGGCGACTCCGCTGCCGGGCGTGGTGCACGTGGGGACGACGGCGCCGACGTTCGGGCTCATCGGGTCGTCGTTCTTGTAGATCGTGGCACCGAACGCGGTGGCCGCGCGCGTGAGGCTGTCCGGCGCGTCCGGGAAGGTGTAGGTCAGGGTGAGTCGGATCGGGTGCAGCGGATCGCTGTAACCCGGGAAGTCCGAGATGGTGGTGGCCGGCCCGTCACACGGCCCGTCGCAGAAGCTGCCGTCGCCCTGGGTGATGACGATCGGTGCGCCGTCGCCGGTGTCGGGGAGGGTGATGGTCGCCGGATTGTCGCCCGGGATCGTGATCGATCCACCCGGAAGGACGAAGCCCTTGGCAACTCCCGGTTCCGGGGCCTCGACGGTCGTGGTCTCGGTCGCGGTCGGGTTCGACCCGGGTGAAGCGGTCGCCGAGTCGGTGATGGTCCCGCCGTCGGGGACGGTGCCGGGGCTCGCGACGACGACCTTGGCCTCGGCCGAGGCGTTGACCGCGAGTGGGCCGAGTGAGCACTCAACCGGCGCGGATCCCGAGCAACCACCGGTGGCGGAAGCCGCGACCAAGGTGGTGCCAGGCGGCAGAGTGTCGATCGCGTGGGCGTCGGCCACGGGCGCGATCCCGTGGTTCGTGACCGTCACCGTGTACTGCACGTTGTTGCCGGCGGTGACGGGATCGGGGGAGTCGGTGATGGTCGTGTCGAGCACCGGCGAGACGACGGTCGTCGATGCGGAAGCGACGGGGTCCTGGCCGGCGGGCGCCGTCGCCTGATTGACGATGGTTCCGCTCACCGGGATGATCGTCGGGCTCTGCACCGTCACCGTCGCGGCGGCC
>JBDUBS010000013.1:0-3069 GCA_040003875.1 Acidimicrobiia bacterium
CGCGATAGTCGCGGGTTTGCGACGCAAAGTCAGAGTTTGGTGCCGGTTCACCAGACGTCGAGCCGCGCATGCGTCGCAGGGTCATACAGACAGACCACACCATCCAGGTAGCCCATCGCGAGCGCCGTTCGCAACATCGCGTCGCCGCTTCCAGCTTCGGGAACATGTGACGTGATGACCACAAACGGACGTGCACCTGGGAGACCGCGAACGAGCGCACCATTCGCGATCGCCTTCTTGAGCGTGTCGGTCCGACGCAGTCCCGGCCGATTGCCCTGCACGCTTCCCTTGTATTCGAACCACACCACCTCACCACCCGGGCTTGTCGCCACTGCGTCGATCTCAACTCCGACGTCCGCGATCCGCAGCGACCCCGAAAGCAGCCATCCGCGGCCCTGCAAAAACGCGTCGCACTGTTCTGCGAAGCGGCGGCCCTGCTCGCCCGAAGATGCCTGGAACCCGCTAGTCATTGCTCGGGTCCTTGAAGACGGGAGACATCCGGAGCTCGAACGCAGTCAGCTCACCATCGATTCGAGCATCGCTCCAAACGATTTCGTCGGGATACCCGTCGACGACGGACTCGGTCGCGTCCATCCAGAGCACCAACGCGTCCCCCCATCGTTCCTCGAGGAGAGCGGCCCGCACGTCGTCCAAACTGCCGTGGCGACCGAAGACCGCTGGGTCGGCGCGTGCCACAACCTGAAGCGCCAACAGTCGGCCGAGTACAGCAACGGACGACGCGAGAAACACCTCGGGAGGATCGCCCCGCACAACGCCCACGGCCAGCCGACCGGGCCACCGACTCTCTTGGGATTCTTCAGGCGCTTGGGTCATGAGCCCCGGACCCATGGGCGGCGAATCCGCGGAGCGTCCGCTGACCATCAGGAGACAACATCTCGATGACGGCGTGGATCGGCTTGCCGGGGCCGCTGACCACGTCAAGCGAGGAAGCGCCGGCGCTCTTCGCCGGAGGGACGTGCGTCGTGAGGAGCACGAGTGGCGTCTTCGGCTCTGAAACGCTGAGCACCAGTGCCTTGCCCAGCGCCTTCCACAGCGTGTCCGTACGTTTCAATCCCGGGCGGCTGCTCGTGAACCCGCCGGACACATCGAAGAACCATCGCTTGCCGAGCGAATCTCGGGCCTCGAAGTTGACCTCGACGCCAGAAGGAAACTTGACGTCGCGCCGGAGTTCCGTGAAGCCGCACGCGTGCAGAACCTGCTCGGCTATTTCCTTTGCCGCGCGACCTTCTCGTCCTGCGCGGCGTTGGAAGTCGTCGGCGTCATCTCCCTCTGCGGAAGGTAGCGCGGGAAGTACAACGGTGATCGGTTCTTCACTCCGTTCGCGTTGCGCCGCGAGACGGTGCTTCTCTGCCTCGACGCGAAGCTTGGCCGCATCGACGTACTCGGCGTCGGTGTCGTACCCGGCGTAGTGGCGCCCCGTCCGCACCGCGGCAACCGCGGTGGTACCCGAACCCATGAAGGGATCGAGCACCAGGTCGTCGTAATAGGTGTACAGGTGAATGAGGCGCTCTGGGAGTTCCACCGGGAACGGGGCCGGGTGCCCCACCCGCGTCGCACTCTCGGGCGAGATTTCCCAAACGTCGGTCGTTGCCTCCATGAACTCATCCTTGGAGAGCGACCACCGCGAGGGGAGGCCCTGCGCTGAACGTTCCGAAACCGAGAGTGCTCGATCGAACCGCCCTTTGCTCGCAATCACGATGCGTTCGGTCAGGTCGCGGAGCACGGGATTGCCCGGGCGCTGAAACGAGCCCCAGGCGCACGATCCGCCTGCGCCTCTGGCCTTCTGCCAGATGACCTCACCGCGCAGCAACAACCCGAGTTCCTGGAGGACGTCGATGACATCTGATGAGAGCGATCGATAGGGCTTCCGCCCAAGGTTCGCGACGTTGACGGCGATTCGACCGCCCGGCTCCAGCTTCCGCGCGCACTCGGCAAACACGTCCTTGAGCATTTCCCGGTAGTCGACATACGTCGCCGGGATACCCCCTTCACCAAGTGCCTCTTCGTACGCCTTCCCCGCGAAATACGGTGGCGACGTGACGACCAGCGCGACCGAGTTGTCCGCGAGTTCGGTCATCCGCTCGGCGCCGTGGGCGAAGATGTCGTCGATCGACTTCTCAGGGTGTACGAATTTGTCGTCGCTCACGACGGGCGGGGTGAATCGGGCGTAGAAACTCGAGGCATCGTGGCCTTCACGCTTCGACACGCCGAAGTTCGATGTCGTCGTTCCCTGTCGGCGTTCGTTCATCGTGAGACCCTTCGCATGACCACTCTGCATTTCGCACCCGGTGCTGGCGGGCCACATCCCAAACGCCTGTTCGTAATCTCGGAACTCACGATACCCCGTGGGTGCGACGCGATCGGCGAAGCCACAACGCTCCGGAGACCAGAGCTGCGGCGACGATCGCGAACGCCACCGGCGATCCACCACCGCCATGGTCGGCGCCGCTCGATCCGCCCGTTGGACCGATCGCGCTCACCCGGCCGGATGCACGCGGGGCGTTGCGACCGCGCACTTCATCGTTGGCCGCGGCGGTGACCGCAGGCGGGCTCGTCGTCGATGTCGTCGTACTCGCGGCCGCTCGAGCCGCGGCCCAGAACGCCGCGATCTGTTCCGGGGTGGCGCCCACGGGCGGTCCGCCCGACCCGGCCGACGCCGACGGATTCGCCGCGGGACCCGATCCGACGCCCGGATTCGCGACCGCCGGTCCGGTCGTGGTCGTCGCCGCCGGCGGCACGGCCGACCAGGCCGGCATGGCGCCGGTGCCGAACTTCCAGCCCTCTACGTCGCCGTCGAGCACCGCGGTCGAGCCGGCACCGGTACGCGAATACGTGAACGTCGACGTGCCCCCCGCGGCGCGGAAGTACGCCCAGTAGCGGTTGTCGCCGTCGCCCCCGCCCAGACAGTTGGGGCCGGCATCACGACCGGCACCGAACAGCCGGCAGACCGCGCCGCCCTGACCCGCGTACGAGTAGACGACGGGATCGGCCCCGGCGAGCGCCAGCGCCTGCATCCCGGTGATCGAATCGGCGTCGAAGGTCACGACC
>JBDUBS010000001.1:0-10321 GCA_040003875.1 Acidimicrobiia bacterium
GCCGGCGTTCACGTAGCCGGTGGACTTCGCGACCTTCACCGCGGCCTCGCCCATGGCGCAGCGCGTCTCTTCGGACAGGCCCGGCGCCGGCGACTCCTCGACGAGCTTCTGGTGGCGCCGCTGCACCGAGCAGTCGCGCTCGCCGAGCCACACCGCGTTGCCGTGGGTGTCGGCGAAGACCTGGACCTCGATGTGGCGGGGGCGCGTGAGGTACTTCTCGAGGTAGGCCTCGGACCGGCCGAAGAACGCCTGCGCCTCGCGGGTGGCGGAATCAAGGGCCGACTGCGCGTTCGCGGCGTCGTGGACGACCTTCATGCCCTTGCCGCCGCCGCCGTACGCGGCCTTGATCGCGACCGGCCAGCCGACTTCTTCGCCGAACGCGATGACGTCGTCGACGCTCTTGATCTCCTCGAGGGTGCCGGGGACGCTCGCCACGCCGCCGCCGGCGGCCGCCTTGCGCGCCGAGATCTTGTCGCCCATGACGTCGATTGCCTCGGGCGGAGGACCGATCCAGGCGACACCGCGCGACGTGATCTCGCGCGCGAAGTCGGCGTTCTCCGCGTAGAAGCCGTAGCCCGGGTGGACGCCGTCGGCGCCCGAACGTTCGAGGACGTCGAGGATCGCTTCGGTGTTCAGGTAGCTCTCCGCCGCGGTCTGGCCACCGAGCGCGTAGGCCTCGTCGGCGTAGCGGGCGTGCAGCGCGTCGCGGTCGAGCTCCGAGTACACCGCCACCGTGGTGATCCCCAGCTCGCGACACGTGCGCATCACCCGCACGGCGATCTCGCCTCGGTTGGCGATCAGGATCTTCTGGAGCACGGATTCCCCCGTTTGGCCCGGTGACAGAACGCCGTATCCTACGGGCCGTGGCGATGCCCGAGGCCAGTCCGACCGTCTTCGGCGCCGTGCGCTGGATGCCCGAGATCGACTCCACGAACCGCTACCTGCTCGACGAAGCCCGCCACGGCGCGCCGGCCGGGCTCGTGGTGGTCGCCGATCACCAGACCGCCGGTCGGGGTCGGCTCGGCCGCACGTGGGTGGCACCGCCGGGCGCGTCCCTCCTGATCAGCGTGCTGCTCCGCCCGTCGATCCCGGTCGACCGGCGCCACGTCCTGGTGACCACGGCCGGGCTCGCGATGGCCGAGGCCGTGGAGGCCGAGACCGGAGTGCGCGCCGGACTCAAGTGGCCGAACGACCTGCTGGTCGGGCACCGCAAGCTCGCCGGGATCCTCGCCGAAGCCACGGGGGATGCCCTGGTGATCGGCATCGGGGTGAACATCGACTGGAACGACGTGCCCGAGGACCTCCGGGCGATCGCCACCGCCTGCAACCTCGAGGGGGGGCGACCCACCACCCGCGAGGCGGTGGTCCGAACGTTCCTCGACGGCTACGCGGTGCGTCTCGCCGATCTCGACCGCGCCCTGGCCGACGACGAGCGCCGGCTCGTCACGATCGGCCGCCGGGTGCGGGTGGAGCAGTCGACGGGTGTCCTGCACGGGACCGCGCGCGCGGTGGACGCGTCGGGGCATCTCGTGCTCGACCTCGACGACGGATCAACCGTGACCGTTGCGGTGGGCGATGTGATCCACCTCCGCGACGAGTAGCCGCGACGAGTGACCGCGGAGGGTCACGGCTGCGTCCGGTCGAGCCTCGTCGATCATGGATCGATGTCCCGGGCGACGAGCGCGCGGAACGCATCGGCCAACCGGGTCGTGACCGGACCGGGGGCGACGGGCAGCGCCCGGCCGTCGACCGTGGCGATCGCCTGGACCTCGCGGGTGGTGGAGGAGAGGAACGCCTCGTCGGCCTCGGCCAACGCGCCGAGCGGGAGCGCGGCCTCGACGATCTCGATGCCGAGCCCCGCCGCCACTTCGATCACCAGGGCGCGGGTCACGCCGAGCAGGCAACCAGAATCGGCGGGCGGGGTGGTGAGCACGCCACCGTGCACCACGAACACGTTGGAGCCGGTGGCCTCGCAGAGCTCGTCACGGGTGTTCGGGAAGATCGCCTCGGTCGCGCCGTGCTCGTGTGCGTAGGTGAGGGCGCGCACGTTCTCCGCGTACGAGATGGTCTTGAGTCCGGCGGTGGCACCCCGTTCGTTACGGGCCCAGGGCACCGTGACCACCTCGGCGGTGGCGGGCCACGCGTTGACCGCACTCGCCGCGACCACGATCGTCGGGTCGACGTCGGCGCGTTCGGATCCGAGCGGAGCCGGACCGCCCGTGATGGTGATGCGCAGCCGCGCCTCGTCGAGCCCGTTCGCTCGGAGGACTGCGTCGGCCGATTCCCGCAACCGCGCTGGCTCCGGGACGTGTAGGCCGAGCCCCGCGGCCGACCGTGCGAGCCGGTCGAGATGGCGGGTCCACGCGAACGGGACCCCGCCGTAGACGCGCATCGTCTCGAAGACGCCGTCGCCGACGAGGAGTCCGTGGTCGAGGGGCGAGATCCGTAGGTGGTCGACTTCGTCGAGCTCGCCGTTGACCGAGACGATCACGCCGATTCCTTCCACGCCGGGCGCCTCACGACTGCAGCGCCGCGACGGGCGACTCGCGCCGCTCGCCCGCGAGGCTCAGGAGGCGCCTCGCCTTCAGTTCGGTCTCGGCCCACTCCGCGGCCGGGTCCGAATCGATGGTGATGCCGGCTCCGACCCCGAACGTGGTCTCCGAGGCCGTACAGGTGAACGTGCGGATCGCCACTGCGAGATCGGCACGGGCCGCGTCGACGTCGACCCATCCGATCGCGCCGCAGTACACACCCCGGCGGACCGGCTCGAGATCCTCGATCACCTGCATGACGCGCGGTTTCGGCGCGCCGGTGATCGACGCGGGCGGGAAGGTGGCGCGGAGCAGGGTGCCCAGCCCGACGCCGGGCCGCAACGTCCCGGTCACCGTGCTGACCAGGTGGACCAGTCCGGGATGTGCCTCCACCCGACACAGCTCGGGCACGGTGATCGAACCGGGCGCGCACACGCGGCCGAGGTCGTTGCGGGCCAGGTCGACGATCATCACGTTCTCGGCCCGGTCCTTCTGGCTCCCGCGGAGCCGGGTGGCGCGCGCCGCGGTGCCCTTGATGGGACGGGTCTCGACCCGCCGCCCGTCCACGCCCAGGAACCGCTCGGGCGACGCCGAGACGATGCCGAGCCCGCGTCCGTCGCGCCAGAACATCGCGTGGGGTGCCGGGTTGCCCGTCTCGGTCGCGCACCAGAGTCGCACCGGGTCGATGGCCGGCCCGGTGAGCCGACGGGTCAGGTTGACCTGGTAGCAGTCTCCGGCGCGGATCAGTTCGTGGACGGTGCGGACTCCCCGTTCGTACTCCAGCCGGTCGAGGCTGCTGGTCCACTGCGCACTGGGGGAGGGAACGTCGACCGGGATCGGATTCGCGAGCGCGTCCTCGAGGGCGCGGCGCTCCGGGCCGGCGCCGAACAGCTCGACCCCACCGTCGGTCCGGAGTTCGGCCCGTGCGGCGAACCGCACGAACGTGAGGTCGGCGAGTGCAGGGTCCGGTGGCGTGCGCGGCTCGACGCGCTCGACCGTGCGCTCGGCGTCGTACGCCGCATATCCCGCCCACCAGCCCCGGTCCATGCGGTCGAGTGCGGCCAGACCGTCCTGCTCGGCTCGGCCCGGCTCGATCGCGTCGGCCGCGCCGGCGGCGATCACGGTCCGGTCGCCGTCTCGGACGACCGTCGCCGGGAGCGACGCCGGGAGCGCGGCGAGCACGGGGCCGAGAGACATCGGGCGAAGGCTAGGTCAGCACTCCGGTCCGGCCCCGTGGGGGTTTCGCACGCGCCCCGAAACTCGGCCGCCTCGCCACTACCATCGACAGGCCGTGGCCTTGACCCCCGCCTCCTGGCGTGCCTTCCGGCGTCGATTCGTGTCCGCGTGCGCAGCCGCACTCGTGGTGATGGTCGCGACCGTCCTCGTCCTGAACTACAAGGTCAGCGACGCGCTCGACAAGACCAAGAAGATCGGCAACCTGACCTTTCCCGACGGTCCCGCGCAGGGCGGTAACTACCTGGTGATCGGATCGGACTCGCGAGCCTTCGTCGACAACACCGCGCAGCAGAATGCCTTCTGCGGCGACAAGCAGTGCGACACGACCCAGCGGGCCGACGTGATGATGGTCCTGCACATCGACCCGACCACCAAGACCAGCTACCTCGTCTCGATCCCCCGTGACCTGCTGGTGGACTTCCCCGGCGAGGGCATCCGCCAGATCAACTCTGCCTTCGACCAGGGACCGCAGAAAGTCATCGACCTCCTCAAGGCCGACTTCGACGTCAGCATCAACCACTACGTGCAGGTGAACTTCAAGGCGTTCATCAGCGTGGTCGACGCCGTCGGCAACATCAACGTCCAGTTCGACAACCCGACCCGTGATACGTACTCCGGCCTGAACGTCCCGAACCCCGGGTGCATCGCGCTCGACGGCAACAGCGCACTCGCCTTCGTGCGCTCCCGCCACCGGGAGGAGTTCAAGAACGGGCGGTGGCGCGATGCAAGCGGCGCCGCGGACCTCGACCGGATCGCCCGCCAGCAGGACTTCATCCGCAAGCTCGCCGCGAAGGCCTCGGCGAGCGCGGGCCAGAACCCGCTCGACGCAATCAACATCGCCAACGCGGTGGTGCCCAAGCTCACGGTCGACAAGCAGCTGAGTTCGGACGACATCCTGCGGTTGGTGAAGACGTTCCGCAACGTCGATCCGAAGCAGCCCGGCGCGCTCGAGATGCAGACGCTTCCCGTCGTGCCCGCGCCGAGCGATCCCAACCGCCTCGTCGTGGACCAGGCGCAAGCCGACCCGGTGCTCGCCCGGCTCCGCAGCTTCGGCGACACGCCCACGACCACGCCGGCATCGGTCCAGCCATCCGACGTCACCGTGCAGGTCCTGAACGGCACCAACGTCACCGGCGCCGCCGGCACCGCCTTGGCCCATCTCCAGGAACGATCGTTCTCGCCGGGTTCGCCGAGCGATGCACCGAGCCCGGTCGCCAAGACGCAAGTGCGCTACGCGGCCGGTGCGCTGGCGAAGGCCCAACTCGTGGCCCGGTTCCTGGGCGGCGTCGGGGTCCTCATCGAGGATCCGACCCTGAAGAACGTCGACGTCAGCGTGGTCATCGGGAGCGATTGGCGGGGCGTGCACGGACGGGACAAGGCCGCGAGCGGCCCCCGGACCTCGACCACCACGGCGGCGAAGGGCAGTGGGAACGGTTCGAAGTCCTCGACGAGCACGACCGCTCCGGTCGGCCCGGTCTGCTGATCGTCGGTCGGCCCGGGCTGCCGGAGGGCGGGTTCGGGGCCCCTAGAATCCCCTGATGCCCACACTCCTGGTCACCGGTGCCGCCGGGTTCATCGGCTCGAACTTCGTCCGTCATTGGATCACCCGGCACCCGGGAGACGCGATCGTTGCGGTCGATGTGCTCACCTATGCCGGGAATCGCCCGAATCTGGCCGACGTCGAGGACCGGATCACGTTTCTCGAGGCCGACATCGGTGACGGCCCGGCGATGCAGGCGGCGCTCGAGACCCACGGCGTCGACGTGATCGTGAACTTCGCAGCCGAATCGCACAACAGCTTGGCCATCCTCGATCCGGGTCTCTTCATGCGCACCAATGCCCTCGGCACCCAGGTGCTCTGCGACGCGGCCCGTCTCGTCGGAGTGGAGCGGTTCCATCACGTCTCCACCTGTGAGGTCTACGGGGACCTCGCCCTCGACGATCCCGGCGCGTTCACCGAGGACTCGCCGTACCGGCCGCGCACGCCGTACAACGCGTCCAAGGCGGCCGCCGATCACATCGTGCGGGCGTATCACGAGACCTTCGACCTGCCGATCACGATCACCAATTGCTCCAACAATTACGGACCGTTCCAGTTCCCCGAGAAGGTCATCCCGCTCTTCACGACCCGGGCCCTGAACAACGAGCTGTTGCCGCTGTACGAGTCGACCGCGAACCAGCGCGAGTGGCTCCACGTGCTGGACCATTGCACCGCGATCGAACTCGTGTTGGAGTCCGGGCGGGTCGGCGAGACCTACAACGTGGGCAGTGGTATCGAGGCGAGCGTCGCCGAGATCGCCGACCTGGTGCTCGACGCGACCGGCAAGCCGGCGTCGCTGAAGACGATCGTCCCCGACCGTCCCGGCCATGACCGCCGCTACCTGCTCGACAGTTCGAAGCTGCGCCGAGAACTCGGCTGGGAGCCGGCGATCACCTTCGCCGACGGCATGCGCGACACCGTCGCCTGGTACGCGGACCATCGCGACTGGTGGGAACCACTGAAGGACCGGGCTCCGGTGGTCGAGGACGCATGGGTCGGCGCAGTCAAGTGAACGGCCGCACGGTCAAGACGGACCGTCGGGCAATATCGGTACGAAAGATGGGAAACACGGATCAATGAGTGATGTAGCGGTCATCGGTGCGGGGTACGTGGGTCTGACCACGTCCGTGTGCCTCGCCCACCTCGGCCACGACGTGGTGTGCGCCGACATCGACCCCGAGCGGGTCGATCGGCTGAACAAGGGCGAGGTGCCGATCCTCGAGGACGGGCTGCCGGAGCTGTTGGCGGAGGGGCTGTCATCGCGCCGGCTCCGCTTCGTGCTCGGAGCCAAGAACGCGGCGAGCGTGGCCGGGTTCGTGTTCCTGTGCGTTCCGACGCCTCAGGGTGACGACGGTGCCGCCGACCTCTCGTACGTCGACGCGGTGGCGCGTGAGATCGCGCTGGTGCTCAAGCCGGGCACGGTCGTGATCAACAAGTCGACCATGCCGGTGGGTTCGACCCGCATGGTCCAGCGGGTGCTGGCCGAGGCCGGGGCACCGCCCGAAGAAGTGTTGGTCGCGTCGAACCCCGAGTTCCTGCGCGAGGGCTCGTCGATCCGTGACTTCCTCGAACCGAACCGGGTGGTGATCGGTTGCACCGACGCGTCAGTCGCAGTGCGCGTGTCGGACCTCTACAAGAACCTCAACGCGCCGATCCTCGTCACCGATCCCGCGTCGGCCGAGATGATCAAGTACGCATCCAACGCGTTCCTGGCCACCAAGATCTCGTTCATCAACGCGATCGCGAACCTGTGTGAAGCGGTCGACGCCGACGTGCGCGAGGTCGCGCTCGGCATGGGCTACGACCAGCGCATCGGGTTCGAGTTCCTCCACCCCGGGCCCGGCTACGGCGGATCGTGCTTCCCGAAGGACACCCAGGCGCTCCTCTACACGGCGCGCCAAGCGGGTTACGACTTCTCGCTGCTGAACGGTGTGGTGCAGGTCAACAAGGAACAGCACGAACGGATGGTCACCAAGATCACGGACCTGGTCGGTGGGTCGCTCCAAGGCGTGACGGTCGCGTGCTGGGGACTGACGTTCAAGGCCAACACCGACGACCTGCGTGATTCGCCTGCGCTGGTCTTCGTGCGGCGCCTGCTCGAGGAAGGTGCCATCGTCCGGGCGTACGACCCGGCGGCCGGCGAGCGAGCGGGGGAGATGATCCCGGAGTTGCACGTCGTCGCGGACCCGTACGAGGTGTGCGAAGGCGCGGCCGCACTCGCCGTGCTCACCGAGTGGGACGAGTTCCGTTGGATGGACTTCGACCGGGTGGCCCTCATGTTGCAGACTCCCACCGTGCTCGACACGCGGAACCTGCTGGACCCGGCGGCGCTGCGCCGTCACGGATACACCTACGAGGGCGTGGGTCGCTCGTGACGGATCCGGTGTCAGCACATCCTCGGCGCCGCGCCACCGACGCTCCCCGTCCGCGCGCCGTCGTCAGCGGCGCCGCGGCCTTCGCCGCGTCGCACCTCTCGGAGAAACTCGTCGCGGACGGCTGGGACGTCGTCGGCCTCGACAACCTCCTCACCGGGCGGATGGAGAACCTCGACACCCTGTTGCCGCTCGAGCAGTTCACCTTCGCGCACTACGACGTCACGAACTTCGTCCACGTCTCGGGTGCCGTCGACGCAGTCCTGCACTTCGCCAGTCCGGCGAGCCCGGTCGATTACCTCGAGCACCCGATCAAGACGATGAAGGTCGGTTCGCTCGGTACGCACAACATGCTCGGCCTCGCGCTCTCGAAGGGCGCCAAGTTCTTCCTTGCCTCCACGAGCGAGGTGTACGGCGACCCGCTGGTCCACCCCCAGACCGAGGACTACTGGGGCCACGTGAACCCCATCGGCCCGCGCGGCGTGTACGACGAGGCCAAGCGCTTCGCGGAGGCACTCACGCTCGCGTATCACCGCAGTCACGGCCTCGACGTGCGCATCATCCGGATCTTCAACACCTACGGTCCGCGCCTGCGCCCGCGCGACGGTCGGGTCGTCTCCAACTTCCTCGTGCAGGCGATGAACGGCGAGCCGCTCACCGTGTACGGCGACGGGAAGCAGACCCGGTCGTTCTGTTTCGTCGAGGACGAGATCCGCGGCATCGTTGCCCTGCTGAACTCCGACTACGTGGGCCCGGTGAACATCGGCAACCCGAACGAGTTCACCATTCTGGAGCTGGCCGAAGCCGTGATCGACGTCACCGGCTCGTCGTCCGAGATCGTCTTCGAGGATCTCCCGGTCGACGACCCGATGCAGCGCAAGCCCGACATCGGCCTGGCCAAATCGCTGTTCGGTTGGGAGCCCACGATCCAGCTCCGTGAAGGTCTCGAACGCACCTATGCCTGGTACAAGGCGGAACTCGAGGCTCGCGGTGCCTGACGACGACTTTCCACGAGACGACGACTTTCCACGAGACGACGACCGGCGACGAGACGACGACCGGCCACGCATCGACACTGGTGGATACACCAAGTTGTCGGTGATCGTGCCGATCTTCAACGAACGCAACACCGTCGTCGAGATCATGCGTCGCATGCGTGCGGTCGAACTCCCGATCGAGTGCGAGTTCATCCTGGTCGACGACGGCAGCTCGGACGGCACCCGTCAGGTGCTCCAACAGCTCGCCGACTCTACGGTGCGGGTGGTCAACCATCCCGACAACCGCGGCAAGGGCGCAGCGATCCGCACCGGGCTCGAGCACGTGACCGGCGACCTCGTGCTCATCCAGGATGCCGACCTCGAGTACGACCCGGACGACTGGCCCAAACTCCTGGCGCCGATCTTCCGCGGCAAGGCGACTGTCGTCTACGGATCCCGGTTCACCGGCGAGCGCCGCAACATGTTGTTCCTGCACTGGATGGGCAACCGGATGCTGTCGCTCACCACCAACGTGCTCTACAACACGACGCTCTCCGACATGGAGACCTGTTACAAGCTCTTCGACCGCAAGGTGTTCGACGGCGTGACGATCCGCTCCGACCGCTTCGATTTCGAGCCCGAGATCACCGCCAAGGTCCTTCGTCAGGGCATCCGGATCTACGAGGTCCCGATCTCCTACACCGGCCGGGAGTTTCACGAAGGCAAGAAGATCACCTGGCGGGACGGCTTCGCGGCTCTGTACGCGCTGGTGAAGTTCCGCTTCGTGCAGTGATGACCCCGGTCGCGACCGCACCGGCCTGGGCCGCGGTGGTCGTGCACTACCGCTCGGGCCCGCTCGTTGCCGACTGCGTCGCATCGCTCCTCGCCGACACCGGGACCGACGGGGTCGCCCCGGAGGTGGTCGTGGTCGACAACGGGTCGGACGGCGACACCCTCGCCGCGCTGCTCGCGCCGTTCCCATCGGTGACCGTGCTGCGACCTGGTGCCAACTTGGGGTACGCGCGGGCCGCGAACCTCGGGATCGCTGCGACGCGTGCCCCGATCGTCGCGGTGGTCAACCCCGATGCCCGACTCGTACCCGGCTGCGCGGTGGCGGTGCTCGCGGCCTTTGCGAACGACCCGACCGTCGCCGTGGTCGGCCCGCGCATCTGCAACCCCGACGGCTCGGTGTATCCGTCGGCCCGCACTGCGCCGGGGACCGGCGTCGCGGTTGGCCACGCGCTCCTCGGCGGAGTGGCACCGCACAATCGTTTCACCACGGCCTACCGCCAACTCGAGGCGGATCCGGACGCCGGACGTGACGTCGACTGGGTGTCGGGCGCGGCCCTCTGGTTCCGGCGCGATGCGCTCGACGGCGCGGGCGGATGGGACGAACGGTTTTTCATGTTCATGGAGGACATCGATGTCTGCCGGGAGATCCGGGCGCACGGGGGCCGGGTCCGGTACGAGCCCCGGGCGGGCGTGGTCCACGCGGTCGGCACGAGCCGCGCCGCGCAGCCGTCACGGTCCATCGCGTTGCACCACCGGGCCGCGTACCGCTATCTGGACAAGTGGTGGCGCGGTCCGCAGCGGCTGGCCCTTCCGGCGGCCGGGGCGTTCCTCGGCGCCCGGGCGGGGTGGTCCATCGGCGCGGCGAGATTGCGG
>JBDUBS010000726.1:0-10291 GCA_040003875.1 Acidimicrobiia bacterium
CCTGATCTCGGCGAGTTGCGGTGCTCCCACCGTCTGTGTGGTCGAGTCCGAGGTCGACCCGGTGACCGCCGAGGTCATGGACATCGCACGGTCCGTCGGCCTTCCGCTCCGGGTCGAAGTCTGGGGCGACGACGTCGACTGGACGCGTACCGACGACCTCATCGCCGCGGCCGGCCCCGTCGTAGCGTGGATCTCATGAGCGACGTCGACGACCACGACCCCTCCCACCGGCGTCGCGACGGAGCGGGGCCCGAACGGCCCGGCCCGCAGGGCCAGGAGTGGATCTCATGAACACGTCTCGCGTTGCTGTGGTCACCGGCGCGTCGGGAGGGATCGGGCGTGCGGTCGCCGTGGGGCTCGGCACGCTCGGCTGGTCCGTCGCGCTCGGCGGTCGTCGTGCCGATGCGTTGGAGTCGACAGCCGACCTGGTGGAGATCGCGGGTGGCACGCCGTTCGTCCATCACCTCGACGTGGCGGACGCGGCATCGGTCGACGAGTTCTTCACTGCTGCCGCAGACTCGCTCGGTGCGGCCGACGCGTTGGTGAACAATGCCGGCGTCGCCGTACCCGGTCTGCTCATCGACACCGATCCGGAGGCACTGGCCCGCGAGATCGACACCAACCTCCTCGGCCCCCTCCTCTGCACCCGACGCGCGTTGCCCGCGATGTTCGACGCCGGTGGTGGCGACATCGTGTTCGTCTCCTCCGATGCGGCCCGTTCCCCCCGTCCCGGCCTCATCGGATACAGCGCGAGCAAGGCCGCGCTCGAGACCGTCGCCCGCGTGGTCGACATGGAGACCGAAGGTCGTGGCATCCGCACGACCGTGGTCAGGGTCGGTCCCACGCTCACGGACTTCGCCGGCGATTGGGAACCGGGCACGTTCGAACACCTCGTCGGGCTCTGGCCCCGGTTCGGGATCCAGCGCCATTTCAACACCATGGAACCCGTCGACATCGCCAACGCGGTGATCCACGCGCTGACCGCTCCGCCGCATGCCCGCGTCAATGTCATCGAGATGCAACCCACCGCCCCCCGCACTCCCTGAACCCCGACCGTTTGTCAGCTTCAACGCGCTCAGCGTCCTCGAAGTGACAAACGCGGCGAACGAGGCATCCGGTAGGTAGGTTGAACGTACGGCACACTGGACCGGGGGGACGCGATGCAGATCGACGACATGATCATCGTGAGCGTGGACGACCACGTGGTGGAACCGCCGAACCTGTTCGACGCTCACCTTCCCGTCCAGTACCAGGACATCGCGCCGAAGTTGGTCCGTAAGGACGACGGCACCGACGTGTGGCGGTTCCAGGACATCGAGGTCCCCAACATCGGGCTCAACGCAGTGGCCGGACGCCCGAAGGAGGAGTACGGGATCGACCCGACGAGCTTCGACGAGATCCGTCCCGGCTGTTACGACGTCGAGAAGCGCATCCTCGACATGAACGCGAACGGCACCCTCGGTTCCTTGAACTTCCCGAGTCTTCCTGGCTTCGCGGGTCGCCTGTTCGCCACCCTGGATGACAAGGACACCTCGAAGGTCTTGGCCCAGGCCTACAACGACTGGCACATCGACGAATGGTGCGGCCATGCGCCCGAGCGGTTCATCCCCCTCGCGATCCCGATGATCTGGGACGCCGAGGCCTGCGCCGACGAGGTCCGTCGCGTCGCGAAGAAGGGCTGCCACGCGGTCACGTTCCCCGAGAACCCGGAGCCGCTCAAACTCCCCAGTTTGCATTCCGACTACTGGGACCCGTTCTGGCAAGCGTGCTCGGATGAAGGGACCATCGCGTGCATGCACATCGGGTCGTCCGGCAAGCTCGTGATGACGTCGGTCGACGCGCCGATCGACGTGTTGATCACGCTGCAACCGATGAACATCGTGCAGTGCGCGGCCGACCTCATCCACTCCCCCGTGTTCAAGAAGTTCCCGGATCTCACCGTGGCGCTCTCCGAGGGCGGCATCGGTTGGATCCCGTACTTCCTCGAACGCCTCGACCACTCCTACCGCACCCACAAGGCATGGACCGGCGCCGACTTCGGCCACCAGATGCCGAGTGAGGTCTTCATGGAGCACGTGTTGCTCTGCTACATCAACGACGGTGTCGGCGTGAAACTCGCTCGCGACATCGGCGTCGACCGCATCGCCGTCGAGATCGACTACCCGCACTCGGATGCCAACTGGCCGGACGCACCGGAGAAGATGGCGGCCGAGTTCGCCGCCACCGACCTCACCGACGCCGAGATCAACGCGATGACCCACGAAAACGCAATGCGGTTCTTCCGCTACGACCCGTTCGCCCTGCGATCGCGAGAACGCTGCACCGTCGGCGCGCTCCGGTCGGAGGCGGTCGGGTGGGACGTGTCTCCGGTCTCCACCGCGAAGCGGCCGGCGACCCACTACGACGGCCCGGTGAAGATCACCGACCTCTCACCGACCGCGTAGGTTCCGGTGTCGACCGGGCCGAACGAAGCGACGTCTTTCCGCTTCGATCCGTACGCCTACGAGACTCACGAGGATCCGTACCCGATGTACCAGGCGTTGCGTGATGACGCGCCGGCGTACATCGACGAGGAGCACGGGTTCTGGGCGCTGTCCCGCCACGCCGACGTCCGGACCGCCATCGACGACTGGCGGACATTCTCCTCGACCGGTGGCATCACGCTGGAGCGCAGGTCCGATGCGGTCGATCCGATGCTCATCGAGATGGATCCGCCGCGCCACACCGAGATGCGCGCGCTCGTGAGCCGTTCGTTCACGCCTCGCCGGGTCGCCGAGATGGAGCGCCCGACCCGGGACCTGGCCCGTGAACTCCTCGTTGCTGCCGGGCCCGACTTCGATGCGATCGGTGACTTCGCGGGCCAGCTACCGATGGCGGTCATCAGCACCATGCTCGGCATCCCGCGCTCGGACCAAGACGAGGTCCGTGAATGGTCGGACGCGATGCTCCACCGCGAGGAAGGCGACCACGACATCACCCCGGCGGGCATCCACGGCGCGACCAACCTGCACGCATATCTCAGCCGGCTCGTCGAGGACCGACGCCGGGAACCGCGTGACGACATGACCAGCGCGCTCGTCGCGGCGTCGGACGACGCGCGGGCACTCACCGGCAACGAGGTTCTCGGTTTCTTGTTCCTCCTCGTGATCGCGGGCAACGAGACCACCACCAAGCTCATCGGCAACGCCCTCTACTGGCTCTGGAAGTTCCCCGATCAGCGCCAGCTCGTGCTCGAGGATCCCGCTCTCATTCCCATGGCCGTCGAGGAGATCCTGCGGTTCGACACCTCGACCCAGGGACTCGCCCGTCTGCTCACCCGCGACCTCGACCTCCACGGCGTCACCATCCCCGCCGGCATGAAGGGGCTGCTTCTCTTCGGGTCCGCGAATCGCGACGAACGTCAGTGGGACCGGCCCGACGAACTCGACGTGAGTCGGAACCCGGCCGGACACCTCGCATTCGGTCACGGGATCCACCACTGCCTCGGCGCCGCGCTGGCCCGACTCGAGACCCGGGTGGCGCTCGAGGAGCTGCTCCCCCATCTCGGTCGCTACGAGATCGACGCCGCCACCGCGACCCGCGTGCACTCCGGCAACGTCCGTGGCTTCGCCAAGCTTCCGATCTCGGCCCGATGAACGACCGCACCGCCGACTACCTCCACACCAGCAGCACGTACGTCTCGGTCCCCGAGGTCGCACGCCTCCTGCGCCCCGGCGGATGGCGAGACCACCTACGACGACGCAGACCTCGACTGGGGTCGCCAGTGGCCCACCGAGGAGATCTGGCGCGTCCGCAAACACCCCTGACCTGCGAGCTCGGCTCGAGGGGTCGTGCCGGGGGATGCCCGGGCCTGACGTATCGACGCCAAGGCGCGGGCGCGCGGGTCAGCGGCGGTCGAAGGTGACGCCGGCGGCCTCGCGGTCCCACGTGGACGGGGTGACGCCGTCGTCCCGTAACTCGTACTTCAACACCCGGCCCACGGGATTACGTGGGAGATCAGCCCGGAACTCGATGTACCGCGGAATCGCGAAATACGGCACCCGTTCTGCGGTCCACCGACACAGCTGCTCCTCGGTGAGGTCGGCGCCGGCGACGAGCACCGCGGTCACCTTGACGTCGTCCTCGCCCTGTTCGCTCGCGACCGCATGTACTGCGACGTCGGCGATGGCCGCGTGGGCGATCACGGACCGCTCCATCTCGAAGCTCGAGATGTTCTCCCCTCGTCGCCGCAGGTAGTCCTGCTTCCGGTCGACGAAGTAGAGGAATCCGTCGTCATCGAGACGGCCCAGGTCGCCGGTGTGGAACCACAGATTGCGCAACACCTCGACGGTGGCCTCCGGGCGGTTCCAGTAGCCGGCGAACATCAGGTTGGGGCCTGTGGGGCGGCACACGATCTCGCCGGTCTCCCCCACCGGGACCGGAAGATCGTCGTCGTCGACGATCCCCACCTCGAACTCATGGGTGTTCGGCTTCCCTGCGGCACCGACCTTGTTCGCCACGCCGGCGGGCAACATCGAGATGAGCGACGCCTCGGTCAGACCGTATCCGCCGCTGAAGGTGGCGCACCCGAACCGCTCGCGCCAGATGCGATCGGTGTCCGGGGGCATCGGTGCCGCGGCGCACAGGCGCAACCGGTGCCCGGCCTGATCGGGATGGTCTTCGGCGCCCGCAATCAGGATCGCGAGCGATCCGAGCATCGACAACATCGTCGCACCGGTGCGGCGCACTTCGGGCCAGAAGCGGCTGACCGAGAACCTGCGCGCGATCGACGCGCGCCCACCGACGAGCAGCGTGCCGACCACGCACACCGAGATCGCGTTGAAGTGGAACAACGGGAGCGGCGTGAGGATCACGTCGTCCGCGGTGCGGCCCCAGGCGCGCGCGATCTGGTCCCCCAACGCGACCACGTACTGGTGCGGGAGCATGCAGCCCTTCGACGGACCCGTGGTCCCCGCGGTGTAGATGAAGCAGGCGAGATCCGCGGGACCCACCGTCACCTCCGGGAGCGGTTCGTCACCACATTCGTCAAGCAGCGGGCCCCACCCCCGTACCGGCACGCTCAGCGCCTCGTCGCCAGACGGGCCGACGCTGACCACACACTGGAGCCCCGGGACGGCTCCGGCCGAGAACCCCACCAAGCGTTCGAGGAACTCCGACTGCACGATCAACACCGCGGCACCCGAGTCGACCAAGACGTGGCGGAGGAACTCGCCCTTGTAGGCCGTATTGATCGGCACCTGTACGGCTCCGAGCTTCACCGCAGCAAAGAAGCTCAGAACCTGTTCCGGCGTGTTCTCGAGCAGAGTCGCGACTCGATCGCCCTGCCGCACCCCGAGTCGCGTCAGCGCCCGGGCCAGCCGGTCGGACTCGACGTCGATCGAGCGGGCGGTGTGCTCGTCACCCTCGAAATCGAGGTACGGAGAATCGGGGTCGTGGACAACGCGCGCGGCAAGCGCGGCCACCACCGTCGGCGCGGTTTCGGACACTGGTCGATCGTAGCGGCGACCCGTTCCGGGCCCGAGGTGGGGCCGGTCCGATCCGGTCCGACCGAATCGCTGGCAGTATCCCGACCCACGGACCAAGATGAGCCGTTCCAGCGCCGTCGGACCGGAGTGGACAGCAGCCGCCATGACCTTCGACGCCGTGCCGCCCGCCCCTGAACCCCCGCTCGAACCGCGCGCGCTCCACACCGCAGATCCGTTCGCGTTGGTCTTCGAACACTCACCGGTTGGGGTCGCGATCGGACGCGTCGGCGGCGAGATCGTGTACGTGAACGACACGATGTGTCGACTCCTGGGTCGGCCCCGCGAAGAGGTCACCGTTGCGTCCTTCGTTGAGGCCGCTCACCCCGAGCACAAGTCCCGCGTCCGGGTCCGACTGCGGTCACTCGAAGCCGGCGAGTTCGAAACCTTCGTGCGCGAGACCCGGTTCCAACATCCCGACGGCACCACGGTCAACGCCCGATTCCACGTCGGCGCCACCCGAAACGCCGACGGCTCCATCGCGTACCTGGTCGCCCACGCCGAGGACATCACCGAGAATCGTCAGACCGAAGCCCTGCTCGCCGCGAGCGAGGATCGATTCCGGGCTGCCAGTGAGGCGAGCCTCGACTCGCTCGTCGTCATGGACGCCATCCGCGACGGCGCCGGCGTGATCGTCGACTTCATCATCACGGTCGCCAACGAGAACTCGGCGCGACTCTTCGGGGTCCCGGTGAACCACCTCGTCGGCAAGCGGGTCTCCGAACACTTTCCGGCGGGCTACGAAACGCAACTGCTCGAGAAGTACGCGCGTGTCGTGGAGACCGGTGAGCCGGTGCTGGCCGAGTTCCGCACGCCACATCCTCGGATCCTGGCCACGTGGATACGCGAGCAGGTGGTCAAGGTTGACGACGGCGTGGCCATGACCGCGAGCGACATCTCCGTCCAGAAGGACGCGGAGCTCGCGCTCCGGGAGAATGAGGAGCGTACGCAGGCCCTGCTGCTCCATGCCGTCGACGTGGTGTGCATCATCGACCCCGGTGGCTTCGTCCGGTACGCCAGCCCGGCGGTCGAGCGGGTGCTCGGGTATACGCCCGAAGAGTTCTGCGCGCTCCACCCCTTCGACATCGTCCACCCGGACGACCTCGGCGCGTGGGTCGAGCAGTGGCAATCGATCGCCGGGAAAGCCGACGCGCGCTTCACGTTCGAGGTCCGTGCGATGCATCGCGACGGCGCGTACCGATGGATCGAGCTGAACCTGCGAGATCTGCGCCACGACCCCCGCATCGAAGGCTTCGTGAGCCATTTCTACGACGTCAGCGATCGCCGGGCTGCGCAACAGGCCCTCCTCCACCAGACCCTGCACGACGGGCTCACCAACCTCCCGAACCGTGCCTTGCTCCTCGACCGCCTCGGACACGCGTTCGACCGCGCCGTGCGCAGGGACGGCAGTGTGGCGGTGTTGTTCCTCGACATCGACCACTTCAAGGCGGTCAACGACACCCTGGGGCACGCCGCGGGCGACGCCCTGCTCCGCGAGGTCGCCGAACGGTTGCGAACCACACTCCGGCCCGAAGACACCGTCGCCCGGCTCGGCGGCGACGAGTTCGTGGTGTGCTGTGAAGAACTCGAGGACGTCGCGGCGGCAATGGCCATGGCCGACCGGGTCCAGGAAGCCTTCGCCGAGCCGTTCCATCCGGACGGCCACGAACTCGAGGTCGACACGAGCATCGGGGTGGCGATCGCCGGCCCGACTTCGGAGAGTCCGGAAGCCGTCCTGCGCGACGCCGACGCCGCGATGTACGTGGCCAAGGCACGCGGTCGCGACCGCGTCGTCCTGTACGACGATGCATTGCGCCAACGGGTGCTCGAACACCTCGACACCGAAGCCGGGCTGCGCGACGCGCTCGAGCGCGGCGAACTGGTGGTCCACTGGCAACCCGTCTTCGACCTCACGACCGATCGCATCGTCTCGGCCGAGGCGCTGGTGCGTTGGAACCACGAGCAGCGCGGCCTGCTCCTCCCGGGCGAGTTCCTCGACGCCGCGATGCTCGCCGGGCTCGACGCGCCGCTCGGCGGCTACGTGCTCGACGCTGCGTGTCGGCAGCTCTCCGAGTGGGATACAGCCGGCATCGCGCCACCGATGATCTGGTTGAATCTGAGCGCGAGCCAACTCACGTGGTCGGGCGCGGTCGAACGCGTTCGATCGGTCTTCACTCGCTACGGCATCGACCCCGCCCGGATCGGGTTCGACATCGCGGAACCCGCGATCGCGGAGATCGACCGGGCTCGTCGGGCGAGCGCGGAGCTCGCCGGTCTCCGCGACCTCGGCTGCTCGATCGCAATCGACGACTTCGGCACCGGCCACGCGTCACCGCTCGCAGTCCGGCGGTACGGGATCACTCACGTAAAGCTGGACCGCTCGCTCGTCCAGACCGGTTCCGACGGCGATCCGATGCTGCCGGCCCTCATGAGCCTCGCCGCGCTGTTGGGCGTGAGCGTGATCGCGGAAGGTGTGGAAACCGCCGAGCAGCTCGACCGGATCCGGCAGGCAGGGTGCACGGCCGCCACCGGCAACTACCTCGCGCCGGCCGCGGCGGTCGACGACCTCAGCGCGCAGCTCCGCCGTCAGGCCCGGTAGCGCCCCGATCGGTCCGGCGCGCCGAACGCGCCGACGTGAGTTCCAACGCGCCGAGCAACTCGTTCCGCAGCGCGCGGGGATCGATGACGTCGTCGTAACTCAGACGATCGGCCGCGGCGTACGCGCCACCCAACTCCGCATGCTCCAGCAGCGCCCGCACGTCGGGTTCGATCCCGGCCGCATCGGCGCCACTCTCGGCGGGCATGGCTCCCAACCGCGCCCCCGGGAAGGCCAGCGTGGTGGTCTGGGCGTCGAACGGGTTCATCGCCATCAACGACGACCCGAAGCCATACGCCTTGCGCAGGGTCACGTGGAGTTTGGGGCCGGACACCCCGGCCTGCGCCGCATACATGCGAGCCGCGTGCCGCAAGATCCCCGACTGCTCGGCTCGGGTGCCGGCCAGCACGCCGGGGTTGTCCGCGAGGAAGACGATCGGGAGCCCGAACGGCCCCACGACCTCGAGGAACCGTGCCGCTTTCTCCGCGGCTTCGCAGTCGATCGCACCCGCTTTCACCGCCGGGTTGTTGGCGACGATCGCGACTGCCCGGCCGGCGAGCCGCGCGAGACCGGTGACCAACGACCGACCGAAGCCGGGTTGGACTTCGAGCCAGTTGCCATCGTCGACCGTCAGCTCGACGACCTTGCGGATGTCGTACGGCCGCCGCGGGTCGGGCGGGACCACGTCGAGCATGGCCTCGATGGTTCGCCGGCCATCGGTCGCACGGCGGCGCGGCGGAGCGATCGCGGCGTTCGAGGGAAAGTACGACAGATAGGTCCGGACGAGATCGAGGGCCGCTTCGTCGTCGGGCACCGAGTTCTGCGCGACCCCGGACACGGTCGTGTGGATCGCCGCGCCACCGAGCGCTTCCTTGCTGACCTCCTCGCCCGTCGCGGCGGCGACGAGAGGCGGACCGGCGGTGAAGAGCGCGGCGCCCTCCACCATGATCGTGAGGTCCATGAGGGGCGCGGTCAACGCCCCGTGCCCGGCACTTGCGCCCATCACGACCGCGACCGTCGGCACCACGCCGCGCAGCCGGACCAGCGCCTGGAGGTCGTTGGGCGCGTGCGGGTAGCGCTCGAACGCGTTCTGGGCCCGCTCGCCCGCACCTTCGAGCAGCATCACCAGCGGCACCCGCTCCTGTCGCGCCAGTTGCGCGAGGCGGTACCGCTTCGCGTGCGTGGCGATCCCGATCGAACCACCCATCACCGTGAAGTCTTCGGCGCCCACCAGAACCGGCCGGCCGTCGATCATGCCGTGTCCGGCCACCAAACCGTCCGCCGGGGCTACCGGTGTCATTCCACGGCCGACGCTCCCGGCGTGCGCCCCGATCTCGCGGAAAGAGTCGTCGTCGAGCAGGTACCCGACGCGCGCCCGGGCGTCGAGGCGACCCGCCTCCCGATGGCGAGCCAACCGTTCGTCACCACCCATGGCCGCAGCCGCGACCCGCCGGACCCCGAGGTCGTCGAGCAGCGGTTGCCAATCTTCGGCGTTGGTCACCACGCGCTCCTCAGGCCGGGGCTGGCATCGTCGCCGCAACGGCATCGGCGTGCTCATCCGCACCACCGAACTGAGTCTCGAGCACCCATGCCCGCTTCAGGTACAGGTGCACGTCGACCTCCCAGGTGAACCCCATGCCGCCGTACACCTGGGTCGCACTGCGCCCGTTCAACACGGCCGCTTCACCGGCGAGGAGCTTGGCCCCGGCCAGCGCGCGGTCGAGCGACCCGGTCTCCGCGTCCTCCATGACGCACGCAGCGGCGTGCACGGCGACGCGAGCGATCTCGGCCCGCACTGCCATGTCGGCACAGAGGTGCTTCACGGCCTGGAACGATCCGATCGGACGGTCGAACTGTTGGCGTTCCTGGGCGTAACCGACGGCCAGATCCGTGAGCCGGTCCGCCATGCCCACCGAAAACGCGGCCGTCAGGAGCGCGCCCTGCCGGCGCAGCGCCGTCGCGGTCTCGGCGTACGGTTCCCCCGCCGGCAATGCGTCCCGGAGCCGCCACACCGGGGTCAGTGGATCGAGCGGCCAGTCGTCCGGACCGTCGGCGGCGAGCCCGGAGGCTTCGATCACCCGAACCGTGTCGCCGTCGAGCACCACGACGTCGTCGACCGTGGCGAGGAACTCGACCAGGTCAGCGCCCGCGAGGGCAGCATCGAGCCCGGTCG
>JBDUBS010000433.1:0-3053 GCA_040003875.1 Acidimicrobiia bacterium
CCGGGCCTGGCCTGCCGACGAGTGGCAGGCCGGGGTCGACGGTCTGCGTTCCCGCGGGCTCCTGGAATCCGGCGACGACCTCACGCTCACCGACGCCGGCCGCGAGCAACGCCAGTGGATCGAGGACGCGACCGACGCGGCGAGCGTGATCGCCTACGAAGCCCTCGGCGAAGATGTGTGTTCCCGCCTCCGGACCCTCGCCCGCCCGTGGAGCAAGACACTTGCCGAACTGCTCGTTCAAGGCGGAGGCAGTTAGATCGGCGTGGCGGCGTACTCGTCGGGCACTTCGCCCTCGGGGCGTGGCTTGACGAGACCACGTGACACCCAGTTGTGCTGGTCGGCCCAGACGAGCATCGGCGGCAGCACGACGAGCGCGCTCAAGAGTGCGACCGCCACATTGACGGTGACGATGATGCCGAAGTCGCGCAGCAACGGGAGCGAGGACGACGCGATGACCGCGACCCCGGAGATCGCAGTGAGCGCGGAGACGATGAACGCCCGACCCGTGCGCGCCGCCGCGACCTCGACGGCTTCCTGCGGACTCAACCCCCGTCGTCGTTCCTCCACGAAGCGGAGCAGGATCAGCGATGTGAACTCGGTACAGGCGGCGACCACCAAGGGGCCACCGACTGCCGTCATCGGACTGAGGGTGAAGCCGGCGAAGTACGCGAACAGCGATGCCGCACCCACCGCGATCAACACCGGCACCAACGAGAGCAGCGACCGGATCACCGACCGCAGCCGGACCGTCAGGAACAGGAAAACGAAACCGATCGAGAGGTAGGTGAGCAGGATCCGGTTGGCCTCGAGGTTGTCGAGCAGGCCGACGCCGACGACCGCCAGCCCAGAAGGCGTGGCGCGGATCCCGGCCGGCGGCGCCACCCGCGCGCGGATCTCTTTCACGACGACGGCCCGCTTCGCGAGCGATGCGGGAGTGGTCGCGAAGATCAGGTTGACCGCCTTGCCGTCCTTGCTGACGGTCGAGCTGCGGATTCCGGCGGGAGCGACGTCGAAGACCTGCTTCACCTCGGCGCCGGTCGGCGCGACCGGCTGCGTACCCGGCACTTCGGTGAGGAAGCTGACGATGCTGATGATGCTCGACGCATTGGCCAGCACCCGCTTCTGTGGTCCGACGGCCTTGGCGTCGGCCGGGCATTGCTCGCCGGCGCGTTTCGCGTCTCCGTAGCGACACAGCTGTTGGGCGGTGAAGTCGTCGACGAACTTCACGGTCTGGTTCGAGAACGCGTTCCCCGACACCACATACATACCGAGCTCACTCGAGATGCCGGCCTGGTGCTCGATCTCGTGGATGTTGCGCACGGCGGTCGACGACGGGTTGACCCACGCGATGGGGTCGGTCTGGATCTGGAGCTTGTCCTCCACCAGCACGCCACCGATGAAGATGACCAGCGCGGCGGCGACGAGTGGCGGCGCCAGCTTCCACGACATGCCGCCGAGGAACATGACGAGTCGGCCGAGCGGGCCTTCGCGGTAGTCACGCGATTGGGTCGGCGAGCGGTATTCGCGGATCCCGAGTGCCGAAAGCGTCCCCATGATGGAGACGAAGCAGATCGCGGCCACGCCCACTGCGAGCAGAAGTCCGAAACTTCGGATCATCGGCACCTTCGAGAACCGCAGCGCGGCGAAGGCGAAGATCGCGTCGAACGTCACGACGATCAGTGCCGGTCCGAGGTTGCGGGCGGTCTCCTGGATCGGGTGATCCGAGTGGTCGATGATCACCTCCTCTTCGATCCGGGCGTGCATCTGGATCGCGTAATCGATGCCGATACCGAGCATCACCGGTAGACCACTGATGGTCACGAGCGTGAGCGGGATCCCGAGATAGCCGGCAAGACCGAACGCCCAGACGACACCGATCAGCACGATGCCGAGCGGCAAGAGTCGCCACCGGACGTTGAACAGCACCAGCAGGATCACGATCATGATCGCGACCGCGATGCCACCGAGCAGCAGCATCCCGCCCTTGAGGTACTTGTTGATGTCGTTGAGCAGCACCGCCGCGCCACCGGTCACGATCTTCGAGTTCGGGAACGACACCGCCTTCATGGTCGCGGTGGTGTAATCGGCGCCGTGGCCTTCCTGTTCGATCGACGCGTTTCCCTGCAGGCGAGTGATGATCAACGCGTGGCGCTGATCGGGGAAGAACGGCAACAACGCCTTGCGGATCTCACCCTGGTTGTCGATGAGGAGGAACTTGACCCAATCGGGGTTCGCGAGGGTCTGGTCTGCACAGGGAACGGCGTTCACGCGCTGAAGGGTCTTGGTCGCGTCGGTAAATCGAGCGGCCTGCTCGGCCTGCGGCGCACGGGCCTGGGCACCGAGGATCAACTGGCCGGCGATGCTCTTGGTGGGGTCGCACGTCTTACTCGAGACGAGGTTGTTCGAGAGTTGCAGCGCGTCGACGGGCGTGATCACGCCGAGGATGTCCTTGCGGTTCTTCGCGAGCTGCTTGCCGACCGCTTGGAGCTTGGGCCGGTTCGTGTCGTTCAGGAGTTCGTCGACCGTGTGGCCCTTGTCCATGGTGATGACGCTGAGCATCGCCTCGCCGCCGAACAGCTTCTGGTAGGCGACGTTGTCCTTGTACACCTGGTCGGTCGTGTTGAGATACGCGTCCTGGCCCGAGCTGAACTTCAGCTGCGTGATCCCCGCGCCGAGCGTGAGTGTGATCAGCAGGCCGACGATAGAAACGACGCCGGCGCGCTTTCCGAGGTTGAGCGCCAACCACGACCAGAACCGATGCATTGAGCCTCCCCAAGTAAGGGCCGGAGGCTACCGGTGCACCAACATCTGAGGTAGAGGCCTTCGTCACTGCGCCGAACACTCCCGTGATCGGGGCCGCCAACCGGTACACTGCTCACGCCCGGAAGGACACGAGCGCTCGTAGCTCAGCTGGATAGAGCAGCGGACTTCTAATCCGCAGGTCGGAGGTTCGAATCCTCCCGGGCGCGCGAGACACAGCACAACCGCACAGCAACGACGGGCGACCGTCATGCAACCTTCGATTGCTCCGGCAGTCGACTCTTGGTGGCCGT
>JBDUBS010000327.1:0-3052 GCA_040003875.1 Acidimicrobiia bacterium
GCCGTGGTGCACGCCGCGGGGGTAGCCGGTGGCGGCGCCGTCCACATGGTTCCCGCGGAGGAGTGGGACCGCGTCGTCGACATCAACCTCAAGGGCACGTTCCTGGTGGGAAAGCACGCGGTGGGGGCGATGCTCGCCCAGGATCCGGTCGACGGCGAGCGCGGCGCCATCGTGAACATCGCGAGCGTCGAAGGGTTGGCGGGGACCGAGGGTGGGTCGACCTACAACGCGGCCAAGGGTGGCGTCGTCATCCTCACCAAGAACATGGCGATCGATTACGGCCGGGCCGGGATCCGGGTCAATGCGATCTGTCCCGGGTTCATCGACACCCCGATGCTCCAGGGGGTGTTCGCGATGGATGGGATGGACGCGATCCTCGCCGACATCACCGCAGCCCATCAGCTGGGTCGACTCGGCCGCGCCGCCGAGATCGCGTCGGCGGCACTCTTCCTCTGCTCGGCGGATGCGTCGTTCGTGAGTGGGGTGGCCCTGCCGGTCGACGGCGGGTACACCGCGGGCCACCGCCATGGCGTCAGCGAGTTGCTCGGCCTCGGTTGAGTTGTCTTGACTGCGCCCGACGCAGCGGCGCTAACTTCCCCCGATGCGCTGGACCCGTTTGCTCCCACTTGTCCTGATCACGTGCCTGCTCGTCGGCCTGGCACCGGGCCTCGCAGCCGCGGGGAGCGATTCCTCGCACGCCTCGAAGCGGACACCGCCGATCTTCGTCCCGCCGGACCAGCCCGGTGTCCAGCATCGCCATTACGAGTTCGGGCCGGTCCACATCCGGGCCGGTCAGAACAACATCGACTACAGCGGCAGCCAGGTCCCGCGGCCGACCGAGGACGGCTGGGTCGTCGGAATCCGGCCCAACATCCACCTGGCCGACGGCACCATCCCGCCGGTGGACGTCATCCACCTGCACCACGGCGTGTGGCTCAACCTCAGCCACGGCGACGCGACCTCGCCCGGGCTGCCCGAGCGATTCTTCGCGGCTGGCGAGGAGAAGACGGCCCTCCAGTTCCCGGCCGGGTACGGCTACCGCTTCAACGCGGGCGACAACTGGTTGATCAACTACATGATCCACGACCTCGTCGACCGCCCCTTCGACCTCTGGATCGATTACGACCTCGACTTCATCCCCGCGTCGGCGGGGGTTGCCATCAAGGACGCGCGGCCGATCTGGATGGACGTGCAGAACGGTTCGGTCTACCCGGTCTTCGACGCGCGCCGCGGGAGCGGTGGCGACGAGTACACCTACCCCGACGAGGCGACCACGGACCCGTACCACGGTGGGACCAAGCTGAACACGTGGACGGTTCCGGCCGACGGCGTGTTGATCGGTACCGGTGGCCACCTCCATCCCGGTGGCCTGCGCGACGACCTCTGGATCGATCGCACCGCGCCGAGCAAGACGCGCACGCGTCACCTCTTCGAGTCGTCCGCGCACTACTACGAACCCGCGGGCGCGGTCTCGTGGGATGTCGCGATGACCGTGACCAACCCAGGTTGGCGGCCGCAACTCCGAGCGGGTGACCAACTGCGGATCAACGTCACCTACGACACGGAACGGGCGTCGTGGTACGAGGTCATGGGCATCATGATCGCGTGGTACGTGCCGGGCGAGACCGGGACCGACCCCTTCGCTGGCCACGGCGTCGATTGGAAACGCGGTCACCTGACGCACGGCCACCTCGCAGAGAACAACAACCATGGTGGTGGCGTCGACCCCGATCTTCCCGACGCCCGGACCCTTCCCGACGGACCGCTCGCGAGCCTCGTCAACATCGACAACTACGAATACGCGCCGACCGACCTCGATCTCGCGACGCAGGTTCCGACGATCAAGGCCGGTGGGACGGTCACCTTCACCAACCTCGATGCGCCGGCCTTCGGCGATGGGACGTGGCATTCGATCACCTCGTGCGCGGCGCCGTGTAACCAGACGACGGGCGTCGCCTACCCACTCGCCGACGGTCCGATCGAGTTCGATTCCGGGCAACTCGGCAACTTCGGGGAACCCACGGCGGGCCGACTCTCGTGGACGACCCCCGCGGACCTGCCACCGGGGACGTACAACTTCTTCTGTCGCGTCCATCCATTCATGCGTGGCGCGTTCCGGGTGGTCGCGACCGGTCCGCCACCGAAGCACGATCATCACGACCACGGCGGTCATCACGATCACCGTCACCATTGACCCGGGTCGGGCCCGCAGGACCTGGACCCGTCGCGTGGGAGACTGAGCGGATGTCGGACCGGGACCTCTCCACGTATTCGGGCATCGAGGTGGATCCGGTGTACGGACCGCCGGACGCAGAGCGGCCCGGTGTGTGGCCTTACACGCGCGGGCCGTATGAGGCGATGTACCGCTCGAAGCTCTGGACCATGCGGATGTTCGCCGGGTTCGGCACGCCGGTCGACACGAACCAGCGGTTCAAGGAACTGTTGGCGGCGGGTGGTGACGGGCTCTCCACCGCGTTCGATCTCCCGACACTGATGGGCAAGGACTCCGACGACCCGATCTCACTCGGCGAAGTCGGCAAGTGTGGGGTCTCGGTCGACACGCTCGCAGACGTCGAGGACCTCTACCGCGACATCGATCTCGGATCGGTGACGGCGTCGATGACGATCAACTCACCCGCGCCGATCCTGCTGGCCATGTACGTCGCAGCCGCGGAGAATGGCGGGGTCGAGCGGGCGCGTCTGGGCGGAACGCTCCAGAATGACATGCTGAAGGAGTACCAGGCGCAGAAGGAGTTCGTGTTCCCGCCGCGCCCGAGCATGCGGCTCGTGAGCGATGTGATCCGGTTCACCGCGGCGGAGATGCCGCGTTGGCACTCGGTCTCCATCTCCGGGTATCACATCCGCGAGGCTGGTTCGACGGCCGCACAGGAACTGGCCTTCACCGTCGGTAACGGCTTCGCGTACGTGGAGGCGGCGATCGCCGCGGGCCTCGACGTGGACGAGTTCGCCCCCCGCCTCTCCTTCTTCTTCAACGCCCACATCGACTTCTTCGAGGAGATCGCGAAGTACCGCGCGGCCCGGCGGATCTGGG
>JBDUBS010000358.1:0-3049 GCA_040003875.1 Acidimicrobiia bacterium
GCGCGCTCGCGTACTCGTCCGGCGCGATGTCGTGCGGCGGCACGGGTTCGTAGTAGGTCCACAGTGTGACCGCGAAGTCGTCCTGCTCGTAGACGCGCGGCTCGACCCGAGGATCGAGCGTCGCCAGCGGTGCGCCGGTCCCGGCGAGGCGCCGAGCGACCTCGACCTCGAACTTGGCGCCGTTCTGCCGGGCCCGAGGCGCGACGCGAGCGAGTACGTCACACGGCCGAAGGTGCACCGCGAGCCGGTTCGAATCGTTCAGCACCACCGCGTCATCGACGCGCAGACCGCATGCCGCGGCCACCGCGCTGCACGCGGCCACTGCCCGAGCAAGCTCCGATGCGTCCACGGCCGGCACCCTAGAGCCGCCGCGCATCTTCTCGATCGGTGTGACCTCATCGGCTTCCGGCCACCAGTCACTGCGAGGGCTACTGCTCGGACATCACCGCTTCGAACTCTGCGGCCAGGTCGCGCGGCGGTTCGGGCGTACCGTCGATCACCTCGACCGTCACCTGGTGGATCCGACCGGTACAGCGGAACGGTGCGGCATAGCCCGGCCCGATTGGTGGGCCCTGTTCCCATCCGCAGGTCATGCCTGCACCGCTGATCGAGTGGCGGACCGGTGTGGTGCGGGCGATGTCGTCGGCACCGACCTCGACGCCGTCGACGAAGAGTCGAACGGTCCCCGAGAAGTCGGGGCGGGCCTCGAACTGCACGATGAGCGCGTGACGACCGGGCGTGACCGCGACGGTGGAACCCACCACGTACTGATCGCGGCCCACGTAGTTGGATACGTAACGCAGGCATCCGTCGAGCACCTGGAACGACCAGCCGCCCAGCACCGTGCCCATGGCGAGCAGTGTCCCCTCGAAGCCGGCATCGGGGACGTCGACGGTGGCGACGATGCGGTGCGAGCGCCCGCGGGTGTTGATCGCATTGTTCTCCGGCACCGGGTGCGGCGACGGGAAGTACGTGGCGTGGCGGCGCTCATGGAACGGCCGGCGCGGGGCTTCGAGGGCGGCGAGGGGTCGGTTGTCGAGCGGGAGCACCTGAAACCGGCGGGCCTCGCTCCACCAGAGCTCGATCATCTCGGCGAGTCGGCGGGGTTCGTCACGCGCCAGGTCGACGGTCTCACTGGGGTCGAGCCGGACGTCGTACAGCTCCCAGACGTCGTCCTCGAACGGAGCATCGGGATCGAGTCCGTCGTCGTACATGTGACCGAGCGGCTTGAACGTCACCGCCTTCCAGCCGTCGTGGTAGATCGCGCGCGAACCGAGCATTTCGAAGTACTGCGTGGTGTGCTGTTCGGCAGCGTCGGGTGCGTCGAGCAGGTACGCAAAGCTCGTGCCCTCGATCTCGGACTGCGTGACGCCCCCGAGCTCGTCGGGTGGTTCGATGCCGATCAGTTCGAGGAGTGTGGGGAGTACGTCGATGGCGTGTGCGAACTGGCCCCGGATCTCGCCGCGCGCCGCGATGCCACGCGGCCAACGCACGATGCACGGGTCAGCGACACCGCCTTCGTGGACCTCGCGCTTCCAGCGCCGGAATGGTGTGTTGCCCGCCATGGTCCAGCCCCACGGGTAGTTGTTGTGCGTGGTCTGGGTCCCGATCTCGTCGATCCGGCTCCGCAGCTCCCGACGACCCGCGGGGACGCCGTTCCAGAGCCGCGCGTCGTTGATCGATCCGAGCGCGCCACCTTCGGCGGACGCGCCGTTGTCGGAGACCACCACGACGACGGTGTTCTCACTCTCGCCGACCGTCTCGATGAAGTCGAGGACGCGCCCGATCTGCGCGTCGGCGTGGGAGAGGAACCCGGCGAAGCACTCCATGAAGCGTGCCGCGACCTTCTGGTCCTGCGCTTCGAGCGAGTCCCACGCCGGGACCCACGGGGGGCGCGCCGCAAGCGTGGTGGACGAGGGGAGGAGGCCGAGTTCGCGTTGACGCGCGAACGTCTCCTCACGCCAGACATCCCAACCCCGATCGAACCGTCCGTGGTACTGCTCGATCCACTCTGCCGGCGCGTGGTGAGGAGAGTGGCACGCGCCGGTGGCGAAGTGGAGATAGAACGGTGCATCCGGCTCCACGCTGCGGAGCGCGCCGAGCATGCTGATGGCCTCGTCGGCGAGGTCCTCGGAGAGGTGGTACCCCTCGTCCGGCGTGCGGGGCGGTGCCACCGCGGTGTGGTCGCGGAAGAGGTTCGGGACGAACTGGTGGGTCTCGCCGCCGTGGAAGCCGTACCAATGCCGGAACCCGCGTCCGCACGGCCACGATGTACGCGGGGCCGCGAAGTGGGTCTCGTCCTCGGGCGTGAGGTGCCACTTGCCCACCGCGAGCGGCACGTACCCGTGCTCGGCGACGATCTCGGAGAGGAAGCCGTTCGCCGGGGGGATGATGCCGTTGTGGCCGGGGTACCCGATCGCGAGGTCGGCGACGCGGCCCATGCCGTTGGAGTGGTGGTTGCGGCCGGTCAAGAGGCAGGCCCGGGTGGGCGAGCACAGCGCGGTCGTGTGGAAGTTGGCGAGGCGTACGCCACTCGCGGCGAGCGCGTCGATGTTGGGTGTCGCGATGTCGGATCCGTAGCAACCGAGTTGCGCGTACCCGACGTCGTCGAGCACTACGAGCACCACGTTCGGTGCCCCGGGGGGCGGTGCGGGATCCGGCGGCCACCACGGCTCCGAGTCCCGCCACGAGTCACCGATGATCCCCCCGAACGTCATGGCGCGCAGACTAGGGGGAGCCCGTCTACTCGGTGATCAGGTCGTCGTCGTCCCGACGGCGGGCGGCCATGACGATGAGCCAACCGGCGACGGCGGCGAGAAGGCCGAGGAGGCCGAGCTCCTGGGCTTCCGAACCGGTGAAGGCGAATCCGCCTGCCGGCGTGTAGGCCGCAGCCGAGGTCACGACCTCACCGGCCACGTTCATCGCCGCCGTGTTGGTGATGGCGCCGGAGCCGGTGATGGTGGTCTTCACCGTGACGGTGCTCGAAGCACCCACGGCGAGGTCGTCGGCGTGAACGCATGTGATGTTGGAGGTGCCGGTGCAGCTCCAG
>JBDUBS010000636.1:0-3035 GCA_040003875.1 Acidimicrobiia bacterium
GAGCGGAAGGGCAGTCAGGAAGTGGAGCGGAAGGGCAATGTGATCGAGTCGCGTCGTTCCCAGGCGGCGAAGCGTTCGAGCTCCACGTCGAGGCGCGCGAGCACGAAGGCGAAGACGGTGGCGTCGTCGAGCAGGCCGGCGCCGGGGATGGCGTCGGGCACGAGGTCGAGCGGTGTCACGAAGTAGAGAATGGCGGCGACCACCATCGCGATGTGGCCGACGCTGATGTCGCGGTACGAACCGTTGGCGTAGGCGCGGACGAGCCGGCCGAGGCGCTTGATCTGGTCGCCGAGTTCGCGGATGCGCGCGCTCGGTGAGTTGGTGGCCTGCTTACGGGCTTCGGTCGCGAGTGCTTCGAGTGCCTGCGGATCGCGCAGCATCTGGCGGGCTCGACCGCGATACCCCGCAAAGCTCCGTCGGAGCCGGGGGTTCGCCAGCAGGTTGCGGGCTGGGGATGCCATGACCCACCAGGCTAGGAGGTCGCGACCGGTTCGGCTTGCGCGCCGGACGCGCCGGTCAGGCCTTCATGCGTTCGTCGTCGGGATCGAACATCGGCCGGCTGCCCACCCGTTCGACGCGCACCGGGAACAACTCGTTCATGTACATCACGCGCAGTTCGGTGCCCTCGACGGCGAAGACCGGTGGGAGATAGGCGAGGAGCAGGTACTGACCGAGCGATGGTGCTGCGCCGGCGGTCGTGACCCGGGAGACGCGGCCCTTCGCGTCGACGATCCGTTCGCCGTCGACGGTGAGGATCGGCTCGTTGCCACCGGTGGGGTAACGGTCGATGCCGTCGGCGGACGCGTGCGACACCATCGAGAGGGTGCAGAGGTGAGCGACGGGCTCGGCCTCGCGGGCGGCGAGGTAGGCGGCCTTGCCGATGAAGTCGGCGGACTTCACCTTGGGTCGGGCGAGCCCGGCCTCGACCGGCGTGTACTCGCTCTCGAGTTCGGCCCCCATCAGGCGGTAGCCCTTCTCGATGCGCCCCGTCACCGCGTAGACGCCGATGCCGACGGGGACCACGCCGTGGGCCTGGCCTGCGTCCCACACGGTGTCCCAGAGCCGGAGCCCGTGTTCCATCTTCGTGTAGATCTCCCAGCCGAGGTCACCCACGTAGGAGATCCGGAACATGGTCACCGGAATGCCGTCGATCAAGGTCTCCTGCACCGAGCCGTAGGGGAAGCTCTCGTTCGACAGGTCGGCCTCACACACCGACGCAAGGAGGTCACGCGCGCGCGGTCCCCACACCCCGATGGTGCAGAGCGCTCCCGACATGTCGGTGAACGTGACCGACCCGTCGGTCGGGAGGTACTTGCGGAACCAGTACTGGTCGCGCCCACCGTCGAACGCGCCGGTGACGACCCGGAAGTGGTCCTCGGCCAGCCGCAGGATGGTCAAGTCGGCACGGAAACCACCGGCGGGGGTCAGGAGCGGCGTGTAGACCGACCGCCCGACGGGAACGTTGACGCTGTTCACCGTGAGGTACTGCAACGCGTCGAGAGCACCGGGTCCGGTGATGTCGAACTCGCAGAACGCCGTGAGGTCGACCATTCCGACGCGTGACCGCAATGCGAGGTGCTCCGCGTTGGTGATCGGTGACCACCAACGCGCGTCCCACTCGTGCGCCCGCGGCTCGCACTGATCGGGGAACTCGTCGCAGAGTGCGGCGTTCGACTCGTACCACTGTGGCCGCTCCCACCCGCGGGCGTCGAAGAACACCGCGCCGAGCGCTTCCTCCCGTGCGGAGAACGGCGAGCGCCGCATGCCCCGTTCCGAGGCCCATTGCTCCCGAGGGTGCACGATGCCGTAGGTCTTGTTGAAGTGCTCGGAGCACCGGGCCTCGATGTGATGCACGGTGCGCTCGTGCGGGTAGAAGCGCGTGATATCGGACGAGTGACCGTCGCACACGTGGGGGTAGCCGTAGGTCATCCACTCGGCCACGAGTTGCGCGATCCCCGGGCCTTCCTTGATCCAGACCGCGGCGGCCGACCAGAGGTTCCGGACCTCGACCGTCTCACCGAGCACGGGCATCGCGTCGGGGGTCAGCGACAGGAGCCCGTTGATCGCGTATCGAATCTCCGCGGTCTCGAGGATGTCGCCCATCAGCTCGAGCGCGTCTTCGAGTTGGTCGTCGAAATCTTCGTCCGTGAACGGGAGCTCCGTGGGCGACAGCGCGGCCTCGTCGTTCGAGGGGATGTCGTCGGGTCGGTGGAAGATCGGCCGGTGGGCGTACGAGCCCACCTCCATCGAGCCGGCCGATTGGCGCTCGTACATGAAGGTGTCCATGTCGCGGACGATCGGGTACGCGAGCTCTTTGCCCGACTCGACGAGCACGTCGATCGGGCCGACGTCGGCCATCTGGTGCACCGCGGGCGTGAGCGGGATGTTGGCGCCTGCCATCGTTGCGATGCGCGGGCTCCACACGCCGCATGCGATCACCACGTGATCGGCCTCGACGCGCCCCTTGTCGGTGACCACCGCGCGTACGGCGCCGGCGTCGACCTCGACGTCGAGCACTTCGGTGTTTGCAAACACCTGGAGGTGGCCCGCGGCGACTGCCTCCTCGCGCATCAACGTGCCGGCGCGCAGCGAATCGACTACGGAGACCGTCGGGCTGTTGAACCCGCCGAGGATGATCTCCTCGTTGATGAACGGGACGAGTTCCTTGACCTCCGCCGGAGTGAGCAGCGATGCCTCGATGCCCCACGCTTTCGCCGAGGTCATGCGGCGCTTGAACTCCTCGAGCCGCTCGGGGTTCCGCGCCACCTCGATGCCGCCGCAGGTGGTGTTCACGCCCATGGCCTCGTACTGCGCCTGACTCGCGAGGGTGAGGAGCGCCATCTCCTTGTTGTGGTCGACGGGGAAGATGAAGTTCGACGCGTGGCCCGTGCTGCCGCCGGGGTTGGGGAGCGGGCCTTTGTCGATCAGGACCATGTCGGTCCAGCCGAGTCGGGACAGGTGGCCGACCAGGCAGTTGCCGACGATGCCGGCTCCGATGACGACGACCTTGGCGGTACGCGGAATCTCAGTCACGG
>JBDUBS010000204.1:0-10202 GCA_040003875.1 Acidimicrobiia bacterium
CGAGAACGGGGCACGGGGACGATCGTCAACGACGACCCCGGGAGCGGGGCGCGCCTCGTCGTGTCGGATGCCACCGTGGTGGAGGGCGATAGTGGGGTGCGCAACCTGGTGATCCCGCTCGTGCTCACCAACCCTGCGCCGACGGACGTGTTCATCAAATGGTCCACCGTGGACGGGACGGCGGTGGCCGGATCTGACTACACGAGCAAATCGGGCACCGCGAAGATCGCCGCTGGTCGCCGGCAGGTGAACGTCACCATTCCGCTGCTGTCCGATACGACCTCGGAGGGCACCGAGAGCTTCTCGGTGCAGGTCAGCTCGGCGCCCGGCGTCACCGTGCTCGATGGCACCGGAACGGTCACCATCCGCGACGACGATTGAGTGAGCGAGGGGACGCGGTTACGCGGCCGGGCTCCGTCGCGCGGTCGGCGTGAACGCGACCTTCATGCCCTCGTAGCCGCTCACGAAGTTCGCGGCCCGATGCGCGGGTTCCTCGGCGTCCACGAGCCGGAGGTCGGGCAGGCGATCCAACAGCACGTTGAAGAGGGCCCGCAGCTCCAGCCGGGCGAGCGAGCTCCCGAGGCAGAAGTGGGTCCCGAACCCGAACGCGAGGTGGTCGTTGGGAGCGCGCTCGATGTCGAAGACGAAGGGGTCCGGGAAGTGGTCCTCGTCCCGGTTCGCTGAGGGGTAGAGCATCAGCAACTTCTGGCCGGCCTCGATCGTCTTCCCATGGAACTCGACGGTCCTGGTCGCGGTACGCGCCATGTTCTTGATCGGCGTCACCCACCGCAGCATCTCCTCGACCGCGGGAACGACGAGTTCGCGGTCGGCGAGCAGCTTCTGCCACTGGTCGGGCTGGGCGAGGACTTGGTACGCGCCGCCCGACATGACGTGGCGCGTCGTCTCGTCACCCCCGATGAGGATCAACAGCGACTCGTGGAGGATCGAGTGTTCGTCGAGCCGGTCCCCGTCGACTTCGGCGTGCACGAGGATGCTCATGAGGTCGTCACGCGGGCAGCCCCGGCGATCCTCCACGACCCGTGCCGCGTACTCCCCGTATCCATTGAACGCTTCGCCGGCGGCGAGCAGCAGTTCCATGTCCTCGGTGCCCAGCCCGCGGAGCAAGTCGTCCGACCAGCGCATCAAGGTGGCGCGGTCCTCGGGTTCTACGCCGAGCGCGTCACCGATCATGATCAGCGGGATCCACGCGGCGAGGTCCCAGACGAAGTCGCACTCGCCCCGCTCGCAGACCTCGTCGATGAGGTCGTGGACCAGGGTGTGGATCGCGGGTTCCTGCTCCCGGACCCGGTTGGGTGTGAAGCCCCGGGCGACGAGTTTCCGGCGCATGCGGTGCTCCGGGTCGTCCATGTCGATCATCATCGGGATCGGACCGGTCTCGGGGCGGATTCCACCGGCGTTCGAGAAGGTGGCCGGGTCGGATTCGATCTCCTTGATGTGCTCGTACCTGGAGATCCCCCACACGCCCGCGGCCTCGTCGAAGTAGACGGGGTCGTGGCGGCGGATCCACGCCAGTTCGGCATGCGGGTTGCGACCCCAGAAGGCGCCGCTGACGATCGAGAGATCCGGTTCGAGTTCGGTGAGGGTCATCGTGACTCCGGTTCGGGGTGCGACCGACGCAATATAGGTTGTGCGCCCCGGGAGGCGAGCACGTGGTGAACGAGAAGGTCTACATCCACGAGTTCATCGAGGTCATCGGACAGCACCGCGAGCGGTACATGCACCACATGACCGCGAACTGGTGTCCGGTCGCGCGCGCCGAACGCAACCAACTCTGTTTCGGGGTGTGGGCCACCGTCGGCTCCACCGGTCCGTGGCCGGAGGTGGTGAACCTCTGGGAACTCGACGGTTGGGCCGGGTTGGTGGGCAACTTCGAGCACGAGTTCTCGGGCGGCGGGACTCAGGACCCTTCACTCGCGCGGTGGTGGGCGGCGGCCGCCGGGCTGCGTCGCGGGGGCCAGGACCGCATCGTCGTGCCGGCATCCTGGAGTCCGACCATCGATGCGCTGACGGCCGCAGGAACGCGCGGTGAGGTCTATGTACACGAGGTCGTGCAGACCATCGGGAGCGCGTCCACCTATCTCGACGCCGTCGCCGAGCAGGGTCGGGTCGTGGCCTCCGAGTTCGGTGCTGCCCTGGTGGGAGCGTTCACGACGGTGATGCCCACCGATCACGAGGCGATCGTGATCTGGGCGGCGCCGAGTTGGGCGAGCTGGGCCGAATGGGAACAGGCCGTACGGCGGCCGGGCCCGGCCGCGGATTGGCACGAGGCGGCGACGGAGATGGGGACGACGACGCGCCGTACGCTCATGGTCGACGCGCCGCTGGCACCCCTGCGAACCGGCCGGCAACCGCAGGTGGAGGACCGCGTGCCCCTCGAGTCGATCTGAGTCGTTACTCCTCGGATGGGTCGATCAGGCGGTAGCCGATCCCCGGTTCCGAGACCAGCATCTGCGCGCCGACCGGCCCGAGCTTCTTCCGGATCTGGCTCGCGTAGACACGGAGATAGTGCGTCTCGGTGTCGTACCCGGGACCCCACACCTCGTGGAGCAGCGTTCGGTGAGTGAGCACGCGTCCGGGATGGCGAGTGAGCGCAGTGAGCATCGCGAACTCCTTCGGCGTGAGCTCTACCGGTGCGCCCGCGAAGGCGACCGCATGGTGGGGCAGGTCGATTTCCAGTTGTCCACAGCGCAGTACGGGGTCGTCGTCCGTGGTGGCCGAACCGCGTCGACGGAGCGCGACCCGGACGCGTGCCAGCAGCTCGGGCATCGAGAACGGCTTCGTGATGTAGTCGTCGGCCCCCTCATCGAGGGCCACCACCTTGCGGTGCTCGGAGTCCTCGGCCGAGAGCACGATGATCGGGACCTCGGACCAGGACCGCACCGCGCGACAGATGTCGACACCGTCCATGTCGCCGAGACCGAGATCGAGCACCACGGCGTCGGGGATCTGCGACGTGAGGATGTTGAGCGCGGCGCGGCCGGTCGCGGCAGTCGTCACCTCGTAGCCGCGGGCGATGAGCCCAGCCTTGAGGGTGCGCAGGATCGCGGGTTCGTCATCGACGACGAGGATCGTGGTCACGGCGACTCGCTCGGGTGGACGGGGATGGTGAAGAAGAACGTTGCTCCACCACCGAAGGTACGACGAACCGAGATGGTCCCGCCGTGCGCCGCGACGATCGACTGACAGATGGCCAGGCCGATGCCGGAAGACCGGCTTCCGCTCCCCCGGGCGAATGGTTCGAAGATTCGCTCGGCTTCACCGTCCTGCACGCCGGCTCCCTGGTCCGACACTTCGAGCCGGAGGAATGGGTCGTCGCGGATCGCGGCGATCCAGATGTCGCTGCGGTCGGGCGCATGACGGGCCGCGTTGGCGAGGAGATTGTTCAATACCTGCTCCAGCTGGGGATAATCGGCGTTGAGCAGTGGTGTGTCGTCGGGAACGTCGATCCGCACGTTCACCTCGCGGAGGAGCGGCGCCAACTGCTTGACCCGGTCGGCCACCAACTCGCGGAAGTCGACGGCCTGCCGATCCGGTTCGAACACGCCCGCGTCGATGCGGCTCATGCTCAGCAGGTTCGCCACGAAACGGTCGAGCCGGTCGACCTCGTCGCACACGGTGGTGAGCAGCTCGACCCGGGTTTCGGCGTCGTAGGGCACGTCGTCGCGTAGGTCCGTGGCGATGGCGCGGATCGACGCGAGTGGCGTCCGCAAGTCGTGTGAGACGGCGCGCAGGAGGGCGGCGCGTTGCACGTCGAGTTGTTCGAGCTCTTCGGCCCGTGTGGCCTTGCGGGCCAGTTGGGTCCGTTCGTGACTGAGCTGCTCGACGCGCTGGTCGAGCGCGAGCACGCGCTGGGACGCCTCGGAGACCTGGGTGCGCCGCCGGACGAGCCGACTCACGAGCTGACCGACGAGCAACGCGACCGCGAGGAAGGCGACGAACTCGGTCCCGCGGTCGACGTCCGCGATGTCGAGGGTGCCGTAGGGCTTGATGAACCCGAAGTTGAGGGTCAGTGCCGCAGCCAGCGCGGTGACGATGGCGGCGGCCGCCCCGCCGACGATCGCGGCGCCCACGACGACGACCACCAGGACGAGGGCCACCGTGGCCGATGTGACACCGTGACGAAACGGGAGCAGCGCGACTCCGACCGTGGCGCTGGTGACGATGCCGACTACCGCGCCCAGCCAGGGAGCGGTGCCGGAGCTCGGGATTCGGTGCATGATCGGAGATCTTTGCGCGATCCTTGCGCGCCCGGGGTTCGTCTTGATCGGATCTTGACGGCGGTCGCGGTTCAATCGTCCGATGACTTCCTCCTTCGTCCGTGACGCCGAGGCCCTGCGACCGTTGCCGGCGGTACCGCAGGCCGAGATCGCCGAGTCCCGGCGGTACCTCCTCAAGTCGAGGCTGCTCGGGCAGGCCCTCGACACCGACCAACTCCAACACGAGCGCCTGGGCCGTCCGACCGCGCTGGCGGTGTTCGCCAGCGATGCGCTGTCGTCCACGGCGTACGCGAGCGAGGAGATCCTGCGCACGCTGATCCCGGTGGTCGGACTCCTGGCGTTCTCCTTCGTCCTGCCGATCACACTGGCGATGGCCGCGGTGCTGCTGATCCTCATGTTCAGCTACCGCCAGACGATCAAGGCCTACCCGTCGGCCGGTGGGGCGTACATCGTCACGAAGGACAACCTCGGGCTGCTTCCCGCGCAGGTCGCCGGCGTCGCGCTCCTCACCGACTACATCCTCACCGTTGCGGTCTCGGTCTCGGCCGGGGTGGCCGCGCTCTACTCCGCGTTCGGCGGGCTGCGGCCGTATCGGGTCCCGATCGCGCTGGCGTTCATCGCGATCATCGCGTGGGGCAACCTGCGTGGGGTGAAGGAGTCGGGTCGGATGTTCGCCATCCCGACGTACGCGTTCCTGTTCAGCATGTTCGCGATGATCGGCGTCGGCATCTTCCACGCGCTCACCGGCGGTCTTCACCACGCGGCGGTGCCTGCCGACCACGTGACCATCGGTGTTGGTGGCTCGGTCGGGATCTTCCTGTTGTTACACGCGTTTGCATCGGGCGGTGCGGCGATGACCGGCGTCGAGGCGATCTCGAACGGCGTACCCGCGTTCAAGGCGCCGGAGTGGAAGAACGCCCGGTCGACGCTGATGGTGATGGGGTCGTGCCTCGGCGTCATGTTCATCGGGATCTCGTGGCTCGCCATGTCGATGCACGTGATCCCGAGCGACAAGAAGACCGTGATCTCCCAGATCGCGTCGGGGGTGTTCGGGAGTGGGACGGTCGGCCAGGTCCTCTTCTACGTGGTCCAGGCCACCACGATGTTGATCCTGGTGCTCGCGGCCAACACGAGCTTCGCCGACTTCCCCCGACTCGCGAGCTTCCACGCCGACGACCACTTCATGCCGAAGCAGCTGACCAAGCGCGGTCACCGGCTGGTGTTCTCGAACGGCATCGTCCTGCTGTCGGTGGCTGCCGCCGGGCTCGTCGTGCTGTTCCAGGCCGACGTCACCCACCTGATCCCGCTCTACGCCATCGGCGTGTTCACGTCGTTCACGCTCTCGCAGGCCGGCATGTCGGTCCGTCACCTCCGGCTGCGCGAGCAGGGTTGGCGGGTGGGCCTGGCGATCAACGCGACGGGCGCGATCGTGACCGGTGTGGTCACGGTGGTGATCGCGATCACGAAGTTCACCCACGGCGCCTGGGCGATCATGGTGCTCGTCCCGGTCCTCGTCTTCTTCCTCGTGCGACTCAACCGACAATACGAGTCGGAGAAGGACCAGTTGTCCGAAGGTGCGTTCGAGGCGACGACCGCGCCGGTGTTGCGTCGCCACACCGTCCTGGTGCTCCTCGACCGGCTCGACCGCAGCGCGGCCCGCGCCGTGCAGTACGCCCGGACGCTCCGGCCCGACGAACTCCGTGCGGTCCACATCGCGTCCGATCCGGAGTTGGCCGAGGAACTCATGCGCGAGTGGGGAACCCTGCCGCTCGCGAAGTTCCAACTCGAGATCGTGGCCTGCCCCGACCGCCGCCTCGCCCGCGCCGCGCTCGAGGTGGTCGCCGAGGAAGTCGCCGACGGTCGCACCGAGGTGACGGTGCTGCTGCCGCGCCGGGAGTACCAGGAGTCGTGGCACCGGTTCCTGCACGACCGGACCTCGGACTCGATCGCCAAGGCGCTCGGCGTCCTGCCGCACGCCAACGTCACCTTCGTGCCGTACCACCTGAAGTCCCCGGAGCGACCGGTGAAGCTCGCCGAGGTGAAGGGATGAGCCCGGCCCCGGAGACGACCGCGATCGGCGAGGTCCGCTGGCGGGACCTGGCGACGATCGAGGGCACGATCCGTTCGGTACGGATGCGACCCTGGGCAGATCAGGTCGCCAGCATCGAATGCACGGTCCTCGACGGCACCGGCGGAATCGAGCTGGTCTTCCTCGGCCGTCAGCGCCTGGGTGGTGTCCATCTCGGACGGGCGATCCGGGCCTCGGGTCGGGTCGGGGCCCATCACGGCCGGCTCGCGATCCTCAATCCGATGTACGAACTGTTGGACGCTGACGATGACTGAGGAGGGTGATCACTGAGGTTCCGGCGACCGCCGGCGGTATCGTGTCTGCCTCTGGGGTCGCTAGCTCAACTGGCAGAGCATCGGGCTTTTAACCCGCAGGTTCAGGGTTCAAGTCCCTGGCGACCCACTCGAAGTTTCCCGAACTCTAGGAGTGGCGTGGTTGTCGTCTCGGTGCACGACCTGGATCTCCCGCTCTACGACCCGGACGGTCTTGATCGAGACCAACGCCTCGCACTGCTGCTCGAATGTGAGCGCGAACACTGGCTGGTGCGGACGCCGCTCGGCTTCGGCGTCATGAGGTACGCCGACATCGTCGCGATCCTGCGCGAGCGGCGATTCCATTCCGCACTGTCGTTACTTCCGCAGATGCAGGGCCTGACCGACAGCATCGAGGAGCGGCGCCCCTCGATCCTGTCGATGGAGGGCGACGAGCACACGCGGGTCCGCCGGCTGGTCGCCCCCGCGTTCACCCCGGTCGCGGCCAACCGACTGCGGCCGTACATGGGGACCGTGATCTCCGAGCTGGTCGATGCTGTCCAGGCGCGCGGAGAATGCGAGTTCGTCGCGGACGTGTGCGACCCCTATCCGATTCCGATCATCTGCGAGCTGCTCGGCGCGCCGCGCGAGGACTGGGAGCGATTCTCCGGGTGGGCGACCGACATCTTCCGGCTGTTCAACCAGAACCTCGCCGAGGATCTGCCGGCCATCGAGCGGGCCAGCACGGAGCTCGATGAGTACGTCCGAGCGCTGGTGGAACGCCGGCGCTCCGATCCGGGCGACGACCTGCTGAGCGCGCTGATCGCGGTCGAGGAAGCCGGTGATCGCCTTTCGACCGACGAGTTGGTGATGCTCGCCGAGGCCGTGCTCATGGCCGGGACCGACACGACGCGCAACCAACTCGCGGCCTGCGTCGCGTTGTTCGGGGCGTTCCCGGACCAGTGGACGAAGTTTGTCGCGGACCCGTCGCTCGCGCCGCGGGTGGTCGACGAGACCATGCGGTACCTGGGCGCGGTGCAGGGCACCCTGCGCGTCGCGTCGGAGGACATCGACTACCGCGACGTGCGCTTCCCGCAGGGGACGCTGGTGTTCGCGTCGCTCGCGGCCGCCAACCGCGACGGCGAGGTCTACGCCGATGCGATGGACTTCGACATCACCCGCGAGGCGTCGGCGCCGCACATGACCTTCGGCAGTGGCATCCACTACTGCCTCGGCGCCCACCTCGCCCGCGCCGAGCTGCAGGAGGCGCTGACCGTGTTGGCGACCCGGATGCCGGACCTCAGGCTCGCCGGGCCGGTCGAGTGGAAGCCGGACACCTTCGGGATCTGGGGTCCCGCCCGCCTGCCGGTGCGGTGGTGACGCGATTGGCGACGCCGAGGCCGGGGTGACCGGTAGCCTCCGCGGATGCCGAGCGCCGTCGTCGCCGACGTCGTCCCCTTGGTGAGAGTCGGACTCACCACCGTGCTGCGGACCGCCGGTCACGACGTGGTCGCGGACGCGAGTTCGGCCCGCGAGGTGGCGAAGGCGGTCATCGAACACTCGCCCGAGATCGTGATCGTCGGCGTGCTCAACGATCTGTCGGTCGCGGAGATCGCGCGACAGGTGCGAGAGGTGGGCCAGGGCACCCGGATCGTCGTGATGCTCCAGCGTGCCCCACGCGACACGCTGGCCGACCTGCTTGCGGTCGACGTCGATGGCCTGCTCGCCCGTTCGATCGGTGCCGACGACTTGTGTCGGGCGGTGGATCGGGTGCTGGCCGGTGAGCGGTACATCGACCCGGCGCTGATCTCGGGCGATGCACCGGACGAGGAACTCGAACCGATGACGCTGACGGCCCGCGAACGTGAGGTGTTGGGCCTGCTCGCGGCGGGGAGTTCGAATCGCGAGATCGCGTCGACGCTGTTCGTCTCGTTGCCGACGGTGAAGACACACCTGGCCCACATCTACGACAAGCTCGGAGCCCGGAACCGGAACGAGGCGTTGGGCCGTGCGATGAGCCTCGGTCTGCTCACCTGAACCCGTGATCGCGGGCCGGTCGCGGACCTAGGCTGCGCTCGTCTCCGTCCACGGAAGGGCAGCCGTCATGCTGGTACTCACCCGCCGGGTCAACGAACGCATCGTCATCGGCGACAACGTCGTGGTCACGGTGCTCGAAGTGCGCGGCGACCAGGTGCGGCTCGGCATCGAGGCCCCACGCGACGTGAAGGTCTTCCGCGAAGAGGTGCTCCTCCGCGGTGACGACCGCGCGGAGTAGCGCCTGGCGGTTCGAGCCGGGGTGACGAGGTCAGCCCGGTCGACGGTGCGCTCACGCGGCGAGTGCCGTCCGGAGGTCCGTGGCGGTGCGACCGAGGGCCTCGGCCACGATCGGATGGGTCACCTGCCCGCTCACCGTGTTGACCCCGAGCGCAAGGGCCGCGTCGGCGTCGGTGGCGTCGGCGACACCGTGGATCGCGAGTTGGAGGACGTACGGAAGCGTGGCGTTGGTGAGTGCGTACGTGGAGGTGAACGGCACCGCCCCCGGCATGTTGCCCACGGCGTAATGGATCACACCGTGCATCTCGTAGGTGGGATCTGCATGGGTGGTCTCGTGGGTGGTCTCGATGCACCCGCCTTGGTCGACTGCGACATCGATGATCACCGCGCCACGTTTCATAGTGCGCACCATCGCGTCGGTGACGACGACCGGCGCCCGGCCCGCGGGTACGAGCACCGCGCCGATGACGAGGTCGGCATCCGCCACCGCGCGGGCGACCGCGCCGCGGTTGCTGGCGAGCGTCACGATGCGACCCTGATGGATCTGGTCGACCCAACGCAACCGGTCGAGGTTCTTGTCCAGGAGTAACACCTCGGCTTCCATGCCCTGGGCGATCCAGGCGCTGTTCCAGCCGACGTTGCCCGCGCCGAGCACGACCACTCGCGCCGGTCGCACGCCGGGCACCCCACCGAGGAGGACGCCGCGTCCACCCAACTCGCGCTCCAGGAACCGGGCGCCGACCTGGGTGGCCATGCGTCCGGCCACCTCGCTCATCGGGGCGAGGAGGGGGAGCGCACCGTTCGTCTGCACCGTCTCGTACGCGATGCCGGTGGTCCGGTGGTCGAGCAGGGCGTCCGCGACCGCCGGGTAGGCCGCGAGGTGGAGGTAGGTGAAGAGCACGAGGTCGGGCCGCAGGTAGCCGAACTCCGATTCCCTGGGCTCCTTGACCTTGAGCACCATGCCTGCCCGGCCCCACACGTCGGCGGCGTCGGGCACGATCTGGGCGCCGGCGGCGGCGTACTCGCTGTCGGCGATGGCCGAGTCGGCCCCGGCGTCGTGTTCGATGAGCACGGTCACGTCGTGGGCCGCGAGTTCGTGGACGCCGTCGGGCGTGATCGCGACCCGATGTTCGCCGTCCTTGACCTCGCGCGGAACCCCGACGACGAGCGTCACGACCACTGCTCTCCGGGCTGCTTGGCGTCCGCACGTGACTTGGCCGCGGTGCCGCCGAGATGCTTTGACGCCTCGGTGAGGACGCGCCGCAGGATCGACTCAATCTGGTCGAACTCGTGGTCGCCGGCGATCAATGGCGGTGACAGCTGGACCACCGGGTCGCCACGATCGTCGGCCCGACAGATGAGGCCGGCGTC
>JBDUBS010000510.1:0-3029 GCA_040003875.1 Acidimicrobiia bacterium
GACCCGACCTCGGTACCGGCAACCCCGACTGAATGGTCTGCGCTCGCGGCGAGCAGACCGGAGCGGGACTAACCCTCGTAGTACGAGGCGGTCTTCTGCACGGTGGCGCGGTTGATGACGACGCCGATGAGGTTGGCGCCCGCCCGTTCGAGTGACTCGAGCGACTGGCGAACGGCTCGCTGCCGGCTGGTCTTCACGTCGAGGACGAAGATCGTTGCGTCACATTGGGAGGCGACGGCCAACGCATCCGCGAAGAGGTTGGCCGGCGGGGTGTCGACGACGACGAGGCGCACGGCCCGCAACGCGTCGAGCACATGGCGGAAGGAGCGGGCGCCGAGCATTCCCGACGCGTCCTGGACCGCCGCACCACTCGGGAGCACCCGGAGGTAGGCGCTGTCCGGGACCTTGGTGAGCGCAGCCGTGAGATCGCCGCCCTGGAGGACCGACGAGAGGCCGGGGGCACGGGGGATGCCGAGCCGTTCGTGGACGCTCGGGTTGCGCAGGTCGGCGTCGACGAGGACGATCTTCTCCTCGAGCGCCGCGGCGGACTCGGCGAGGTGGGTGGCCGTGAACGTCTTGCCGGCGGCCTGGTTTGCACTCACGATGGCGACGGTGCGCGGCTTGCCCGCGCCCTCGAGGACCATGAGGTTGGTGCGCAGCACCCGGAAGGCCTCGATGACCTCGATGCCGTCGCCCCGCGGGATCTTGGCGAGCACCGGGAGCCCGGTGATGGCGGCGACGTCGGCGCTGTCCTCGGTCCCCGAGAAACGGTCACCGGTGAAATGCGCCAGGACCGTGAGCTCGCTGACCGCGACGAGGGCGATCAGGAACCCGAGGATCCCGTCGCGCGATGGCTTCGGGGCGACCGGGTTGGGGTCGGCCAGCGCCGGGGTGAAGGTCGACAGCGTGTCCTTCGGGGTCGCGAGGGCGTCGGCTTCTCGGCCGGCCAGGGTTGTGAGGCGGAACTGCGCGGCGGCCAGTTCGCTCGAGCCCGGAGCGAGCTGCGGGATCTCCTGCTCCAGCTGCTTGCGCTCCTGCACGATCGGACGCACGAGGTCCTGGACGGTCGCGTCGCCCACGAGGTTGACCGCCTCGATGAGCTGCGCGGAGACGAATCGGGCGACGACTTCGGCTTCCTTGGGCGACGGCCCGGTGGCGGTGACGTCGATGAACCCGAGATCGCCATCGGCGCTGGCCGAAACGCGACTCTTCAACTCGGACAGTGAGATCGTGAGCTTGCTGGCGCGGAGTGCGGTGACGAGCACCGGCCGGGTGTCGACGTACTTGGCGTACGACTGAGCCGCGAAGGTGGCGGCCTCGGACTCGGGCTGACCGGGGAGAATCGTGCCCGGCTTGGCCTTGAGGGTGGCCTTGGCCTGATACTCGTCGGACTGGAGGCTCGACCCGAGGAAGACGACCGCACCGAGCACCGCGGAGATGATGAGGATCCGCAGCCAGTTTTGCGCGATGACGCGGAAATGAGAAGCAAGATCCATGAGCCGACGATGATAGGGGTGTCGCCACCGGTCCACGGTGACACCCGGGCGGGAGATCCGGCCGCTAGTCGGCGCTCCGGGCTCGGGCTGCTTCGCCGACGTTCGGCGCCGCCGGGGTCGGAACCGGAGCGATGGTGGCGACCGCCCCGAGCATCAACCAGAACAATTGGTCCATCGGGGTCAGTTCGAAGTACGTCGTCACGAGACCACCGACCATCAGCGCCAGCAGCTGTGCGGTTGCCCCGACCACGAAGTCGCGATCGATGCCGACGCATCTTCGCTCGGTGGCGCGGGTGAAGAAGAACACCTGCATCAGCCAGATGACGAAGATCCACAGGCCGAACACCCCGAGTTCGAACAGGACCTTCAGCCAGGAACTGTCGGGGACATACGTCGCGTTCGGATCCTTGAAATTGAGCTTCGCCGCCTTCTCGGCCGCGGCGCCCGTAGTCCCGATCCCGGTGCCGAGCGGGTTCTCGGCGAACCGGTCGATGCGGTCGTTCCAGGAGAGGGTCCGGTCGCCCAGGCTCGACGTGCTGAACACGGCGCTGCTGAAGGTCGCACCGCTCGGGATGAACAACGCCGCGAGGAGGACGAGCGGTATCCCGTACACGAGCAGCTTGTAGCGGTGGAACGCGAGGTAGAGCAGACCGATCGCGAGTCCGAGCATTGCGCCGCGGACGAACGTGAAGAACAACGCCAACAAGACGAGCGGCAGGGACGCGAAGAAGATCTTGCTCCGCAGCCGTTTCGGTTGTGCGAGGGCCATCGGCAGGCCGATGAGGATCGCGAGCATCAGGTAGAACGCGAACGGGAACGGCAGGTTGAAGGTCGAGAACGACCGCAGGGTGAAGCCGGTCGTGAACCGCAGCGTGTCGTTGTACGCGTACCCGAGTGTGTGCAGGTACTGGTGGCTCACGGTCTGTTGCCAGAGCCCGACGAGCGACGTGATGATCGAGAGCGCCAGGAACACCGAGACCACTTGGTCGCGATCACGGCGGTCGAATGGACAGCGCCAGATGGTGAGCCCGAGGAGTCCGCTGAAGTAGGACAGGCGCAGCCCGACGAGCGCGGTGTTGCGGTCCTGGGACAGGGACGAGAGCAGGCCGAGGCCGACCAGGACGATGAACGCGAGGAGCCAACTCGGTGCCTGGCGGCGGGTCTGGGCCCGCGCCGACGTCGGACAGAAGAACGTGGCGATGAGCAGGGCCAGGATGAACACCTGTTTCCACGGGACCACCCAGGCCGGTCCGAGGTCGTGGAGGATGCCGTCGAACGGGAGCAGGGCCGAGAAGATCACCACGCCGCGCTGGGGGCGTTGGGCCACCGCGATCGCAGTCGGGACCAGGATGGCGACGCCGAGCAGGATCAGTCCCTGGCCCAGGAGCAACGCGACCGCCACGATCGCGACGCCGATGCCGTAGGTCCACGGGGCTCGGATCGGATTGCGGCGCAACTCCTCCAACACGGCAGCCATCAGCCGAAAACCCTACCGGCGCCGCCACGGCCGACCGTGGCGCCCACGGAGACGGT
>JBDUBS010000427.1:0-3025 GCA_040003875.1 Acidimicrobiia bacterium
TCGGGGCCGATGAGCGTATCGACGTAGAGGGTGGGGGAGTAGTCCTTGTTCTTGGTGGAGGTCGACGCCCAGAGCGGGCGCTGCAGGTTTGCGCCGGGCAACGCGTCCCAACGCGGTCCGGCGAACGTGGCCCGGAACGCCTCGTAGGCGAGCTTGGCGTTCGCGACCGCGGCCTGACCCCGGAGCGGCGAGTCGTCCGGGAGCCGCCGGTCGAGTTCGGTGTCGACGCGGCTGACGAAGAACGAGGCCACAGAGTTCACGCGGCTGATGTCGTCACCCCGGGCGACACGCTGCTCGAGACCGACGATGTAGGCCTCCATCACCTCGGCATAACGATCGAGGCTGAAGATCAACGTGACGTTGACGTTGATCCCCGCTGCGATGGTCTGAGTGATCGCGGGGACCCCCTCCACGGTCGCGGGGATCTTGATCATGATGTTGGGCCGGTCGAGCCGCTTCCAAAGCGCGGCCGCCTGCTCGACGGTCGCGTCGGTGTCGTGCGCGAGCAGTGGGGAGACCTCGATTGACACGAAACCGTCGTGGCCATCCAACCCGTCGTAGACGGGACGCAGCACGTCGGCCGCGCCACCGACATCGCGAATGGCGAGCTCCCAGAACGTTTCCTCGATGGAACGCTCGGCGGCCTTGGCCTCCTTGATCGCGTCGTCGTACCCCTCGCCGCCCGAAATGGCCTTCTCGAAGATCGTCGGGTTCGAGGTGACACCTCGGATACCGTCGTCGCGTACGAGGTCATGTAGACCACCACCGGTCACGAGGGTGTGGGTGATGTTGTCGTACCAGGGACTCTGCCCGAAGTCGTTCAGGCGGGCGATCTCACTCATGCGTCGGCTCCGATCAGGGCAAGGGCGCGGTTCACGACGTTCTCGACACTGAACCCGAACTTTTCGAGGGCGACCTCGCCGGGGGCAGACGCGCCGAAATGGTCGATGGCGACGACATCGTCGGCGTAGCGCTCCCATCCGAAGCTCACTCCCACCTCCACCGCCAGGGTCGGTATTCCCGGCGGCAGCACCTCGGCCTGGTCCTCGAGGTCACGGAGCGCAAAGAACTCCCAGCACGGCATCGACACGACGCGCACGGAGTGGCCCGCGGCGCGCAGCTGCTCGGCGGCGTCGACACAGAGCCAGACCTCGGAACCGGTACCGATGAGGACGAGTCCCGGATCGGCGTCGCCGCTCAAGACGTAGGCGCCGGATGCAACTCCCTCGGCGGCCATCGACGCGGTGCCTTCCAGCACCGGCAACTTCTGGCGGGAGAGGATGAACGCGGTCGGGCCCTTGCCGGTGACGTGGATACGCCATGCAGCGGCGGTCTCGTTGGCATCCGCCGGCCGGACGACCGGGAGCCCCGGCATCGCCCGCAAGGACGCGAGCTGCTCGATTGGTTGGTGGGTCGGCCCGTCCTCGCCGACTCCGACGGAGTCGTGGGACCACACGAACGCGACCTTGTACTGCGACAGCGCGGCGAGCCGGACCGCGCCGCGCATGTAGTCGGAGAACACGAAGAACGTTCCCCCGAACGGCATGAGGCCGCTCACCGACATTCCGTTCATCACCGCACCCATCCCGTGCTCCCGTACGCCGAAGTACACCTGGCGATCCGGGTTGTCGGGGATGGCGGTGCCAGTGTTCCCGGTGAGGTCGGCGCCGCCGCCGACGAGGCCGGCGACGACCTCGACGATCGCATCGAGCGCGGCCTTGCACGCCTCGCGGGTGGCGATGCTCTCTCCGGCGGGCCACGACGGGAGCTTGGTTTCCCAACCGTCCAGTCCTACGCCGGCGATACACGCGTCGTAATCGGGAACCGATGCGGCCTCGTGGCGTGCGGTCCATGCGGCCCGCACCTTCTCGCCGCGTCGACCAGCGGCGCGATACATCTCGAGGACGTCATCGGGCACGTAGAACTGCTCGTCCGGCGGCATGCCGCCGATCTCCTTGACCACCCGGATGTCCTCCGCGTCGAACGGGTTCGCATGCGCCTTCGGGGAGTCGGTCCACTTCGGCGACGGATAGCCGATGTGGGAGCGCAGCACGAGCAGGCTCGGCCGACCGGTCTCTGCCATCGCGGTACGGATGGCGGCTTCGAGTGCGTCGAGATCGTTCGCGATCTCACCCAACTCCATCACGTGCCAGCCGTACCCACGGAACCGCTCGCCGGCATCGTCGGTCAGCGCGAGTTCGGTGACGCCGTCGATCGTCACGTGATTGTCGTCGTAGACCGCGATCAACCGGCCGAGCCCGAGGTGCCCCGCGAGCGACGACGCCTCGTGGCTCACGCCCTCGGAGAGGCAGCCGTCGCCTGCGATGACGAACGTGTGGTGATCGGTGAGTTCGGCGCCGAAGCGCTTGCGCAGGTCGTCTTCGGCGAGCGCGATGCCCACCGCGTTGGCGATGCCCTGGCCCAGCGGACCGGTGGTGACCTCGACCCCCGCAGTGTGGCGGTACTCAGGGTGGCCCGGAGTGGCCGAGCCCCACTGGCGGAACGCGCGCAGGTCGTCGAGCGTCAGTCCGTACCCGAGGAGATGCAACATCGAATACAGCAGCACCGACGCATGACCCGCCGACAGCACGAACCGGTCGCGGTCGGGCCAGTCGGGCGCCTCGACGTCGTAGTTCATGATGCGCGTGAACAGCACGTGGGCGAGGGGTGCGAGTGCCATCGCCGTCCCCTGGTGACCCGACTTCGCCTGGTGCACCGCGTCGAGGGCCAGCCCGCGGATCACGCTGATGCCGCGTGAGTTCGGGTCGGTTGCCAGGTCGGTCATTCGAAGGTTCTCCTCCGCCACGAGTTTTGCGAAGACTACGTTGCGCGTACCCCGACCAAAGGACTCCAAACATGCGTGCGGCCGTCTACTACGAGACCGGATCTCCCGACGTGTTCCGATACGAGGAGATTGCGGACCCCGAGTGCTTCCCCGGCGCGGTCGTGATCCAAGTCGAGGCGATCAGCATCGAGGGCGGCGACACGCTCAACCGGCTCGGCGGCGAGATGCCGGCGGTACCTC
>JBDUBS010000411.1:0-10144 GCA_040003875.1 Acidimicrobiia bacterium
CCACCTCCGTGGGCGCCTCGGCGGTATGGCCGGTGAGTTCGAGGAATACGTCGTCGAGCGTCGGCTCCCGCACGGCCAGCGCCTCGACGTCGAGACCGGCCGCGTCGAGCGCGCGCACCGCGGCGAGGACCGCGGGGCCGCTGTCGGGCACCTGGATCGCCACCCCGTTGGCGGTGTCGGCCAGGGCCGGTGTGCCCACCGACGCCAGAGCCGTCCGCGCCCGGTCCACCTCGCCGATCGGCACGTTCACCTCGATGTGGGTGGATCCGATGCGGCCCTTGAGCTCCGTCGCGGTGCCCTCGGCGATCACGCGCCCATGGTCGATCACCACGATGTGGTCGGCGAGTCGGTCGGCTTCTTCGAGATACTGCGTGGTGAGCAACACGCTCGTGCCATCGGCGACCAACTCGGCGATGATCGCCCACAGGTCGAGCCGGGCGGCCGGGTCGAGGCCGGTCGTCGGCTCGTCGAGGAACAGCACGGGCGGACGGTGGACGAGCGCGGCGGCGAGGTCGAGCCGCCGACGCATGCCGCCCGAGTAGGTCTTGAGTGACCGGTCTGCGGCGTCACTCAATCCGAACCGTCCGAGCAACTCTTCCGCACGGGCTTCGGTCTCCGCGTTGGGCAGATGAGAGAGCCGACCGGCCAGCCGCAGGTTCTCGCGCACGGTGAGCGCTTCGTCGACCGCGGCGTACTGGCCCGCGAGTCCGATGCGCAGACGCACCGACTGGGGGTACTTCGCGACGTCGATGCCGAGCACCTCGCCGCGCCCCTGGTCCACCGGAATGATCGTGGTGAGCATGCGCACCGCAGTCGTCTTCCCGGCCCCGTTCGGCCCGAGGAGACCGAGCACCGTGCCCGCCTCCACGCCGAAGGACACGCCGTCGAGCGCGACGACGTCACCGAATCGCTTGCCCAGATTATCGGCTCGAATCGCGAGATCGCTCATGGGTGGCAGCCTCGCAGAGGTCAAGGGCCCGGTCACGAACCGGAACGACTCCCGGAACAAGGTGCTGGCCCTCTAGGTTCTCGCTCACATGCAGATGCACCAAACCATGATGGGATTCCGCCGCGATCCCGACGTCGTCACCGGGAAACGGGTCGAGCGCGCCCTCATCCGGCGGGTACTCGGCATGACCCGGCCGTACCGGCGTGCGCTCGTCGGATTCCTCATCACCGTCGTCGTGCTCGCGATCGTGGGTGTCATCCCGGCCTTCCTCTTCCGCGCCCTGCTCGACGATGCCGTCGGATCGAAGGACCAGACCCTCGTCCTGGCCCTCGCGCTCGGCGCGGTGGCCGTCGCATTCGCCAACTTTGCGGCCAGCATCCTCCAACGCTGGTACTCGGCGCGGGTCGGTGAAGGCCTGATCTTCGACATGCGGGTCGCCCTCTTCGACCACGTGCAGCGCCTCCCGATCTCCTTCTTCACGCGAGTGCAGACCGGTGCATTGATGAGCCGCATGAACGGCGACGTCGCGGGCGCGCAGCAGGCCGTCACCAACACCATCGGCACCGTCGTCCAGAACGTCATCACCCTTGCGATCACCCTGGGCGTGATGATCGGTCTGGAATGGCGGCTGACGTTGCTCACGCTGGTGGTCCTGCCCGCGTTCATCATCCCGGCCCGCCGCATCGGCCGGAGGCTGCAGGTGATCACCCGCGACGGCTTCGGCCTCAACGCGTCGATGAGCAACACCATCGCCGAGCGGTTCAACGTGGCGGGCGCGCTCGTGGTCAAGTTGTTCGGCCACCAGGACCGCGAGCGGGACGAGTTCGCCACCCGTGCCGCGCAGGTGCGCGACATCGGCATCTCCTCGGCGATGTACTCGCGCTTCCTGATGTCGGCGCTCGGCTTCGTGGCCGCGGTCGGGACCGCCATCGTCTACTTCGTCGGTGGCCGCATGGTCATCGACGGCACGATCTCGATCGGGACCCTCGGCGCCCTCGCCCTCCTGGTGTCGCAGATCTACCAGCCGCTCACACAGCTCACCAACGCCCGGGTCGACGTCCTCACCGCGCTCGTCAGCTTCGAGCGGGTGTTCGAAGTCCTCGACTTCCCGGCCCTCGTCGCCGAGAAGCCCGGCGCATACGATCTCGTCGACCCGACGGGCCGGATCGAGATCGACCACGTGTGGTTCCGGCACCCGGCACCGGCGGTCGCGTCGCTCGCGTCACTCGAAGAAGGGGTGCCCGAGCTCGAGACCGACCCGAGCGATTGGATCCTGCGCGACGTCAGCCTCACGGTCGAGCCCGGAGAACTCATCGCGCTCGTCGGTCCATCCGGCGCGGGGAAGACCACGACCGCGATGCTCGTCCCGCGGATCGCCGACGTCGAGGAAGGCGCGGTCCGACTCGACGGTCACGACGTGCGCGAGCTCACCCTCTCGTCCATCGGCGACGCGGTCGGGTTCGTGATGCAGGATCCGCACCTGTTCCACGACACGATTCGAGAAAACCTGCGGTACGCGAAGCCCGATGCCACCACTGAGGACCTCGTCGAGGCGTGTCGCTCGGCGCGCATCCACGACCTCGTGATGTCCTTGCCCGACGGCTACGACACCATCGTCGGCGAACGCGGTTACCGCATGTCGGGCGGCGAGAAGCAGCGGCTCGCCATCGCACGCGTGCTGTTGAAGCAACCTGCGATCGTCATCCTCGACGAAGCGACCTCGCATCTCGACTCCGAGTCCGAACATGCGATCCAGCGCGCGCTCGATGCCGCGCTGACCGGGCGTACTGCCATCGTCATCGCGCACCGACTCTCCACCATCGTGAACGCGGATCGCATCCTCGTGATCGATGACGGTGCCGTGGTCGAGACGGGGACGCACGAAGCACTCCTCGCTCGCGGCGGCCTCTACTCCGACCTGTACCGCACCCAACTCGACCGGGATCGCGCCCACGTGGACGACCTCGTGGCGCCGGATCCGTCGGCCGATCGGGCTCAATCCGTCTGAGCGAGTCCTGCCGCCCGACCCCGTGACCGAACGCCCGACCGGTACGATCGGGGTCCGGCCCCCGACCCGACTGACGGTCTTCTCGCTGCATGGCTGATCCCGAACTCTCTCCTCCGCCGAGCCGTCGGACGAACCGCGCCGTCCGTGCCCAGCATTGGCGCCGCGTCGCTTCAGTCACCGCTGGTGGCGTCGTCATCGCACTGGCGATCGGTGTCGCACTCGTCTTCACGAATGTGGTCAACCTGCCCGGTAGCGCCGATGCGCACGTCACCGCCGCCCACCCCGATCCCACGACCACCACCACCCCCCGGGCGAGAGCGACTGGGCACCACCGCGCCCTCACTGGTGCCGACCCGCTCCGATTGTGGATCGCCGGCGACTCACTCGCCGGTTCGGTCGGACCGTCGCTCGGACAGATGACCGCCGACACCGGTGTCGTGCAGCCGCAGTACGACTCACGCGTGTCGAGCGGGTTGCTCAACACGAAGTTCTTCGACTGGCCGAAACACGTGACCGAACAGCTCGCTCTCCTCCGTCCCGAAGCCGTCGTCTTCATCGTCGGGACCAACGACGCGAACGTGTGGAGCCCGTCGCTCGCCGCCGACTATCGACTGCGCACCGAACGCCTGATGCGCCAACTCGTCGGCCCGGACCACCGCGAGGTGCTCTGGGTCGGCGCGCCGGTCGCCAAGACCAAGTCGCTCGAAACGGGTGTGCTGGCGGTTGACCAGATCCAGAAAAATGTCGCGGCCTCTATCGCCGGGGTCACCTACTTCGATTCCCACGCCCTCTTCGACGATGCGCTCGGCCAGTACCAGCAGTCGTTTCCCGACGAGTTGGGGCGGCGCCAGGTGATGCGGGCCGGCGACGGCGTGCACTTCTCGGTGGCGGGAGGCGACTACATCAGCCGGGCGCTGTTCCGAATCCTCGACCGGCATTGGGACCTCACGGCACAGTCGATCCTCAATGCGCCCAAGACGGTTCGAGAGACCGAGGGGTCGACCCTGGTCCCCGGAACCCACCGGTCGGTCGGCCAGTCGACCGGCTCGGGATCGTCGGGCTCGAGCGGTTCCACGTCGACGAGTACGACCAGCACGACCACGTTCGGGAGTGGGAGCACGTCGACGACCACCACCACCACCACGAGCCCGCCCGCATCGTCGACGACCACCAGCTCCTCCACTCCACCCAGCACCTAGGCGGCGAGCTCCGCTTGGGAGCCGGTGCGAGACCCGTCGGTAGGCTCACCTGCCTATGACTGACACTCACGCAGCCGCGAGTGCGGCCGTCGAAGCCGCGGGTGCGCTCGTCGATGCCGCGGCCCGCCACCTGGCCGAGGAAGCCGCCGACGGCGGCCGGATCTCGGTGTCCAAGCTCGACCGACACCAGGTCGTCGCGTACGACCTGGCCCACGCCGCCGCGGCAGTCGCGGGCTCGCGGGTGATGCTCGAGTACGCCCAGCACGGCGATCTCGAAGCGAAGCTCTCGTATGCGTACATCGCCGACGTCTTCGCCGACATCGTCTCGCGCCTGGTCGGGCGGGAGGCCGAGTGGGGTGTCGATCCCGCCGATCTCGCGAGCGCGCACGACTTCGTGGCCGCCCATCGGGATCCGGCCTTCCTCGAGTCCCTCGCTGACGAGCTCCCGCGCCACGGCACTGGGCCCGCGCACCTCGACGACGAGTTCGACATGGTGCGCGACACGTTCCATCGGTTCGCCGAGGACAAGATCCGTCCGGTCGCCGAGCACATTCACCGGACCAACGCCGACATCCCCGACGAGATCATCGAGGGCATGGCCGAGATCGGTGGGTTCGGACTCTCCGTCCCCGAGGAGTACGGCGGCTTCGCGGCCGGCGGTGAGTCGGACTACCTCGCGATGTGCGTGGCGACCGAAGAACTGTCCTGGGGTTCGCTCGGCGCCGGTGGTGCGCTCATCACGCGGCCCGAGATCCTGACCCGGGCCGTGGTCAAGGGCGGGACCGAGGAACAGAAGCACGGTTGGCTTCCCCAGATCGCGAGCGGTGAGCGCATCGTGGGTGTGATGGTCACCGAACCCGACTACGGCTCCGACGTCGCCGGCGTGAAGGTGACCGCCACCCCGACCGATGGCGGGTACGTGGTGAACGGCGTCAAGACCTGGTGCACGTTCGCCGGCCGCGCCGACACACTGATGGTGCTGGCGCGTACCGATCCCGACCGGTCCCTCGGACACCGGGGACTCTCGGTCCTCGTCATCGACAAGGAATCGGCGCCCGGTCATCACTTCGCGTTCGACGACGGCCGCGGCGGCAAGATGGAAGGCCGCGCCATCGACACGCTCGGCTACCGCGGCATGCACTCGTTCGAGGTCGCGTTCGACAACTGGTTCGTCCCCGCCGAGAACCTCGTCGGCATGGAAGGTGGACTGGGTAAGGGCTTCTACCTCCAGATGGAGGGGTTCGAGAACGGCCGGCTCCAGACCGCGGCCCGTGCGGTCGGGCTCATGCAGGCCGCGTTCGAGGCCGGGCTCACGTACGCGCAGGACCGCAACGTGTTCGGCAAGCCCGTCTTCGACTACCAACTCTCGAAGGTGAAGCTGGCGAAGATGGCGGCGCTGATCTGCGCCGGGCGCCAGTTCTCCTACGACGTCGCACGGAAGATGGCACGGGGTGAAGGCGCGCTCGAGGCCAGCATGGTCAAGGCGTACGTATGCCGCGCCGCCGAATGGGTCACGCGCGAGGCACTCCAACTCCACGGCGGAATGGGCTATGCCGAAGAGTTCCCGGTGTCGCGGTACTTCGTGGACGCGCGCGTCCTCTCCATCTTCGAAGGGGCCGACGAGACGCTCTGTCTCCGCGTGATTGCCCGCCGCCTCACCGAGCAGGCCCTCGCTTCCTGAGCCGGAGCCCCGCTCCACGTGACAAGCGGGGCTCCGAGCAGGCAAGATCCGACCATGTACACATCGATCGTCGTGGGCACGGACGGCTCGGAGACTGCGGCCATCGCCGTCCAGCATGCGCTGGAGTTGGCGCAACTCGGCGGCGCGACCCTTCATATCGTCCACGCGTATCACCCGGTGAACCCGGTCGGTGCGGCCCTCGGCGCGATCGACCCCGACGCGGTGCGCGCGGCGCTCGCCGAGCACGGCGCCGCGGTCTGCGCGGAGGCCTCTGCCGCGGCGGAACAAGCCGGTGTCGCCCATGAAACCCACGTCGTGGCCGGCGACCCGAGCGACGCGCTGATCACCGTCACCGAGGAAGTGGGCGCGGATCTCCTCGTCGTCGGGAACCGTGGGATGACCGGGGTGAAGCGATTCGTGCTCGGCAGCGTGCCCAACAAGGTCTCGCACCACGCGCACTGCAGCGTGTTGATCGTCGACACCGGCGCGCCGATCGCCTGACCGCCGGAAATCCGGCCGCCTCGGGTGCCGGAAAGGTCAAGCTGTATCGGTGCAGATCCCACTGTTCGAACTCGCCGGCGCGGTGGTTCGGCTCGCACCGATGGCCCTCGATCACGTCGACGGTCTCGTGGCGGCCGCAACCGAGGATCGGGCCACCTATGGGTTCACGGCGGTGCCTGCCGACGCGGCGACGATGACGGCCTACGTCACCGAGATGATCGGCGCTCGCGAGCGCGGCCACGACATTCCGTTCACCACGTGCGCCGCCGCCAGCGGACGCGTCATCGGCTCGACACGCTTCCTCGTGCTGCGCTCGTACTTCGGCCGCGGCGTTCCCGACGCGGTGGAGATCGGCGGCACCTGGCTCGCGGCATCTGCCCAGCGGACCGCGGCGAACACGGAGGCCAAGTTGCTCATGCTGCGCCATGCGTTCGACGAATGGGGTGTGCAGCGCGTCGATCTCAAGACCGACGCCCGCAACGCACAGAGCCGCGCCGCGATCGAGCGCATCGGCGCACGCCTCGACGGCGTAATGCGCAACTGGCAACCGTCGCTGGTCCCCGGCGAGCACGGTTTGACTCGCGACAGCGCGATGTATTCGATCGTCCCCTCCGAGTGGCCGGCCGTGCGACGTCGGCTCCTCGCGACGACTGCCGCTGACTAAGCCGTCTCGACGTCCGCCACGAGCCGTTTTCCGAGGCTCACGGCGTCGTCCACCGCGAACCCCAGCCGCTCGTAGAACGCGATCGCGTCAGGGTTGGAGGTACGGACCTGGAGGTTGATCTTCGGACAACCGAGCGCACGCAACCGGACTTCGACCTCGCGCATCAAGGACCGCCCGAGGCCACGCCGTTGCCGGTCGGGATGGACTGCGAGGTAGTTCACCCACCCGCGATGACCCTCATATCCGGCCATCACGGTCGCGACGACGGTCCCGTCGAGTTCGCCGACGAGCAGGAGTCCGTCGGCAACTGCGAGCTTCCGCTCGATATCACGCACCGGCTCGTTCCACGGCCGGATGAGGTCGCAGGCGCGCCAAAGCTCGATGACCGACGACTGATCACCGGCGCTGAACGATCTGATCTGCACGAGCCGAGTCTCGCGCCGGTCCCGAGCACCGCCGGAGCTGTCAGGCTGGAGCGATGTCGGGACCTTTGAACCCTCGGGTGCGCATCGCCGTGCTCGCCGTCCCGATGGTCGCACTCACGATCTCGATGTACGTGGGGAACGCGCTCGCCCCGACCCTGATCCACGAAGCGCCCGTCCTGCTGCTCGTGCTCAGTCCTCGACTGCGGTGGCTGCTGCTCGTCTCGGCCCACGTCGACGCACTCTGGTTCTTCGTGATCCCCTTCGTTCGTGCGGTCGTGGTGCTGTCGGTCTACTTCCTGCTCGGTCGTTGGTACGGCGACCGTTCCCTCCGCTGGTTGGAGTCACGCGCCGGGAACGCGATGCGACCGGTGCTCTGGATCGAACGGAACTTCCATCGGGCGCGCGCGCCGATCACCTTCCTGTTCCCGGGCAACGTGGCTGCGATGCTCGCCGGCGCCGACGGAATGTCACCACCGCTCTTCTTCGGGATCGCGCTCGCGAGCATCGAACTGCGCGTGTGGGCGGTCCGGGCACTCGCCAATGCGTTCCGCGGTCCGTTGCTCGGCGCGCTCGAATGGGTCGGCGACAACCAGGTGTGGTTGACGGTCATCTCCGTCGGCTCCGTGGTGGGCTGGGTGATGTGGTCCAATCGGCACGGACTCACCCAAGGCGAAATGGTCGATGAGCTGATCGCCGACTTCGACCCCCCGAGCCCGGCCGCGGACGCGGCCGACCGCTGATTGCTGATTGCGGTCAGTGCGGAAGCCGGAACCGCGGTGTCGGCGTTGCGCCGTCGACCGCGTCGGCGATCATCGCCCCGATCAACGGCGAGAACTTGAATCCGTGACCCGAGCATGGTGACGCGACCACGATCGGCCCGACTCGGTCGAGGAGGAAGTCCTCGGTGCCGGTCGTCGTGTAGAGGCACGTGACCTCGTCGACCGGGACGGGTTCGAGGCCGGGCATCCACCGCTCGACGAACTGCACGACGCGCTCGCGGCTGCCCGGGTCCACCATGGCGTCCCGGGTGTCGGGATCCACCACGGGACCGGTGTGGTGCTCGGCCAGTTTCACGCCGACGCCGGGCGTCTCGAGCCCGTAGATCGTGGCGTCGTCGTGGTGATGGATCAGGCTGGGCCACCAGGACTGCGCATCTCGCGGGGCGAAGTGGAACACCGACTCCTGGGTGATCCGCAGCGGTGGCAGCGCGACCAGACCGTCGAGGAGTTTCGCGACCCACGCCCCGGCCGTGACCACCACCGTATCGGCGTCGAGTACTTCATGATCGAGCACCACGCGCGCGCCGGCGTCTGTGGGTTCGATCGCCCGCACTGGTTCGTCGAACCGCACATCCGCGCCGCGCCGCTGCGCCTGCTCGATCATCGCGAGTCGGGCGGCGCCGGACGCGATGCGCCCGCCGCCGGGCTGGAACACGACCGAACCCTCGAAGCGCATGCCCGGCCAACGATCGGCCGCCACCGCGGGCGTCAACAGCTCGATCGGTACCCCCTCGGCATCGAGCGCGGCGAGGATCGCCCCGACACTCGCCGGGTCGCCGTGATCGACCGATCCCGTGGGCACAATGAGCCCGACCCCGGCATCGTCTTCGAGTTCGCGCCATTGCGTGCGGGCCTCGCAGCCGAGATGAACCCAGAACCGATCGGGATAGCCGAGCCGGAAGATCCGCGACGCTCCATGGGAACTTCCCCGGTCGTGCCCGTCGGCGAACTGCTCGACCATGGTCACCGATCGGCCTCGCTTCGCCAACTGCCATGCAGCCGCCGCGCCCATCACGCCGGCGCCGATGATCACTACCCCGCGCGGCGCCATTCGCTCAGGCTAGAGGTGCGGATCAGCCCCGCAGTGACATCAATGCCCCGACTGCAAGTGCGGCACAGAGCGGCGCGAACACCCTCCGGTCGTTGCGACGGAACCGCGGCGAGTTGCTCCCGGGAACGAGGGCGTCGGTGCGACCGGCGAACCCGGCCGCGGCCCGGGTCGCGAGGGTCGCGGCGACGCCGAGGACGGTAAGCCGACGCAAGCGCGAGGTCCGGGCGGGCAGCCCCGCGGTGGCCCCGGCCGCGACCGTCAGGAGCCCGGCAACCGCATAACAGGCCCCGGGCGACGGCACGACGTCGTTGCCGACCACGGCGTCGGTGAGCTCGGACGTGGTGGCGAAGGGGAACGAGGAGCCGCGCCCCCACGCCGCGTGGATGCCGGCGATGCCGAGGAGTGTCGCCGCCGTCAGCCGTGCGGGCACGTTGACCACTGGCTCAGCCTGCGCTCCGACTCATCCCGGCTCGCTCGCCGCGGGAGACGAACTTGTTCGCCATCTTGCGGCTGGCCTCGTCGATCATCTCGTCGCCGAACATCACCGCGCCACGGCGCTCGCCCTCGGTAGTGGCCTTCTCGTAGGCCTCGAGGATGTCGAACGCCTTGTCGAACTGTTCCTGCGTGGGCGTGTACACCTCGTTGATGACCGTGACCTGGTCGGGGTGCAACGACCACTTGCCGTCGAACCCGAGGATGCGCGACCGCATCGCGTAATCGCGCAGCGCGTCGAGCTCACGGATCTTGAGGAACGGTCCGTCGATCACCTGGAGACCGTTGGCCCGACCCGCCATCAGGATCTTGCTGAACACGTAGTGGAAGTGGTCGCCCGGGTACTCGGGGATCTGCACGCCACCGGTGAGGACCGGCATCTCGGTGGACGCGGC
>JBDUBS010000296.1:0-10134 GCA_040003875.1 Acidimicrobiia bacterium
GACCGAAATCACCGCGGGCAGCCGGTCCGTGTGTTTGCCGATGTACCGCAGGGCCACGTCGGCCTGCTCCCCGTCCGCGACGCTCTCGTCGACCGAGAATCGATGTCTCGAACAGATGAAGTACCAACCACCGGTATTCGGGCCGTAGTACGTCTGATCGCAGTTGCTCGACCACAGGACGGGACCGAGCCCGGTCGAGGTGATGACCGGACGGTCGAATCGAGTGGCGTTGTACGCGGTCCACGGCACCAGCACCACCACGACCGTCGAGAGTGCCGCGACGGCGAGCCGAACTCGGTGCCGGCCGGCTCCAGCGCGGACGATGATCGGTACCAGGAGCAATCCGATCAACAACGCCGCCTCGGCGCGGATCAAGGCACTCGCCGCGATCGCCGCCGCCAGGAACACGGCGTTGCGGACCGTCAGGTGTGCGAGCGCGCGGTACGCGCACCACACCGTGACCACGGTCATCATCACGTACAGACCCTCGGACCAGAGGAGCACGTCCTGGACTGCCAACGAGATCGACACCGCCGCCAGGGCGGCCGCCGCGAGTCCCGCCCGGCGCCCGGCGAGCGACTTGGTCACCAGCCCGACGACCGGAATCGTCACGGCGCTCGGCCCGCACGACCAGAGTCGGTGCGCGAGGGACCCGTGGAAGCCCACGACATCGACCGCGCTCAGGAACAGTGGGTAGAGCGGCGGATGTACTGCGGTGGGGACCCGACGGTGCAATCCCAAGTACTGCACCGGCTCGAGGTAGCCGACGCCACGGGCGATCAGCCTCGCCACCGAGAGGTAGTACACGCCGTCGCCAGCGACCGTGGTGTGATCCTGGTACCAGAACGCGAGTCCGATCCGAATCGCGATCCCGGCGGCCGTGATCCCGACGAGCCTGCGTCGGAAAGCCCTGTCGGCGTCGGCCCGCACGGTGCTACCTCACAAATGGCGGCTTCGTGACGACAGCTTTCATGAGGTTGCCCCGTACGTCAATCTCCACCGCGGCACCGTCGGCGACCTCGGGCGGGAGGAATGCGAGCGCGATCGAGCGTTCGAGCATGGGCGAGAAATTACCGCTCGTGACCTCGCCCGCGGGCCGCCCCTCGACGAGCACGGGGCAACCGGCGCGCGGCGGTCGCCGGCCTTCGACGAGCAACCCCCGCAGGCGTCGGGTGACGCCCCGGTCCCGCTCGGCTTCGAGCGCGGCCCGGCCGCGGAAGTCTCCCTTGTCGAAGCGGACCACCCAGCCGAGCCCGGCCTGGAGCGGCGTGATGCCCTCCCCCAGTTCGTGACCGTGGAGCGGGAGTCCGGCCTCGAGTCGCAACGTGTCACGCGCCCCGAGACCAGCCGGCGTCACTCCGGCGGCGATGGCTGCGCGCCACATTGCCGGTGCGGCAGCCGTCGGGACGTGGATCTCGACGCCGTCCTCACCGGTGTAGCCGGTTCCCGCGACGACGCACTCGACCCCGTTCCACGTGACCACCCGGACCGCGAAACGCGGCACTTCGGCCATCGCTTCGGAGACGTCGCGCAGGCGCGTCCGGGCATTCGGACCCTGGACTGCGATCACGGCACGCGAGCCGGTGATGTCCTCGATCACCACGCCGTCGACGGCACCCGCTTCGGATAATGCGTCGACGATCCGTGCGGTGTTCGACGCGTTGGGCATCACGAAGAACTCGTCGTCACCCACCCACCACACGATGATGTCGTCGACGACATGGGCGTCGATCGCGTCGAGGAGGTGGGTGTACTGCGCGCGCCCGACAGAGATCCGACCCAGGTCGTTGGTGAACGCCCGCTGAAGCAACGCGAACGCGCCCGGTCCTGCAATCCGCAACGTCCCGAGGTGCGATACGTCGAAGGCCACCGCATCGGTACGACACGCGCGGTGTTCGTCGAGCACACCGGCGTACTGAATCGGCATCTCCCAACCGCCGAACTCGACGAGCTTGGCACCGAGCGCTCGGTGCTCGGCATCGAGCGGACTCGTCCGCAGCGTTCCCGGGTCGTCCGTGCTGATCGTCAGCTCCGGCGACCGCGACGCGGCGACGGCGCGTCGGCAGCGGGCGGGACCAGTTCGTGGATGCTGGCCTCGAGTGAATCGACCAGGCCACCCAACGGCACGATGTTGAGCACGCCCTGGCCGCGCCGAACGAGGTCGACGATGTCGTCACCGGTACGCGCGAGCACCGTCGAGCCGCCCTCGATCACCAGGCTCGCGGAGCCGAGTTCTTCGCCGAGGTGGTCGCGGAGATAGTCGATGGCCTTGCGCGCGGTCTGGAGCGACACTCCCCCGTCGAGCAGGCTCTTGATCACCTTCAGCGCGACGAGGTCGCGGTACGAGTAGCGCCGTTGGGTCCCACTGCCGGCCGCATCGGCGAGCGACGGTCGGAGGAGATCGGTGCGAGCCCAATAGTCGAGCTGCCGGTACGAGATCCCGACGACCGAGCACACGACCGGACCGCTGTAGCCCACGTCTCGCCACTCCTCGCCACTCTCGCTGAGGACGCCCTGCTCGACGCGCGGCGGCAACGTGTTCGCGTCGACATCGACATCGACATCGACGACGGGAGCCGTGGGTTCGGGAACTCCGGACGAGCGAGCAGGCATAGGCGGTGCGACCTTTCGTACCCGAGCATCCTCCGCAGACGCCCGAAGTCACAGTGTCGTAGTTACGGTGATGTCGACCGTACCGGCCGAGGTCCGCGCCGTCAACGGTCCGGGCGGATCAGTTTCGGAAGGGGCCGACAGGAAACGCCGGGATCAGGCGAAGTCCTCGGGCGTGATCTCGTCCAGGAAGGCCCGGAACTCCTCGATTTGATCCTCGTCCTGTTCCTCTTCGAAGAGCACCCCGGCCTCCTCGAAGACCGAGTCCTCCACCAGGATCGGGACGCCGTCGCCGAGGCGCACGGCGAGCGCGATCGCGTCCGACGGCCGGGCCGACACCCGGGTCACGGCGCCGTCCCGGGCCAGCTCGAGTTCGGCGTAGAACGTGCCTTCCGAGAGCGCGGTGATCGACACCTGGCGCAGCTCGACTCCGAAATCGCCCATGACCGTCACGAAGAGATCGTGGGTCATCGGACGCGGTGTCTCCATGCCCTGCAACGCATAGACGATCGCGGTCGCCTCGGGCGAGCCGATGAAGATCGGCAGATACCGCTGACCACCCTCCTCGCGCAGGAGCACGATCGGCTGGTTCGACGGAACCTCCACGCGTACTCCGATGAGCTGTACCCGAATCACGCTCCACCTCCGGCAGCGACGTTACACCGGGCCTGTGCCCGCTCCCCCGCCCGCTCAGTCGTGCAGGAGTCCGGAGGCAGCCGTTCGGAGGAATGCGGCCCGGAGGCCGCGTCCGAGCCGCGCGAGGTCGACCAGGTCCTCGCGGGCCTTGGCTCGGGCTTCGGGATTCCGACGCGCCAAACGCGGCGCGATGACCTGGTCGTACAGGCCGGCCTCCCGCTCGGCGGCGACCCGGAACATCCGGAGGTGACGCGGGCCGATCCCATGCCCGGCGAACTCGGCCGCGAGCCGGGCGACGACCAGCGCGTCCTCGTCGAAGAGGACCCGCTCCCCACTCCCCGCGGCCGGGACGAGCAGGCCGTATTCCTCGAGCTCGGACATCTGCTGCTCGCTCAGGCCGGTCGCGTTCGCGAGTTCGATGCGGGTCAGGCTCGCGCCCGACTGATCGGACTCGAGATCGTTGCCGACCCCGTCGTCGAGGGGCAGCATCTGGTTCTCGAAGATCGCCGGCGTCTCGCGCCGCGCCTCCCGCGTCGGTTTGGCGCCACCACCGGTCCGAGCCGCGCCGCGCGTCGAGGCGGCTCGGGACGGCTTCGCCTTGGCTGCTCGCTTGGGCTTCGTCGGCGTCGGCCGCTTGCTCACCGTCGCCGGTTCGGGCGCCCCCGACGGGTCGGAGTCGTCGGGCACCTCGTCCGGACCCACCGCGTCCAAGCGGGCCTTGATCACCTTGAGCGGCAGGAAATTGTCCTTCTGCTGGCCGAGGACCCAACGCAACCGCGCGACATCGCCGTCGCGGAACTTGCGGTAGCCCGACGGTGTGCGCTCGGGGTCGATGAGACCCTGGCTCTCGAGGAACCGGATCTTCGAGATGGTGATGTCGGGGAAGTCGGCCCGCAGCGTGGCGAGGACCTCGCCGATCGAATGGTGGTCCGGGATCGCGTTCATTCACTCTCCCCGATGGAACACGAGATGGAACCGACCGACCTGCACTTCGTCACCGTCGGCGAGGACCTGTTCCTCGACCCGGGTGCGGTTCACGTAGGTGCCGTTCAACGAGCCGACGTCGTGCAGCGTGAACTGGTCGTCGTGGCGTTCGACACTCGAATGCCGACGCGACACCGTGATGTCGTCGAGGAAGATCGCCGACTCCGGATGCCGTCCGATCGACGTGTCGTCACGGTCGAGGAGATAGGTGCTGCCGGCGTTGGGGCCCCGGAGGACGTGGAGCACCGCACCGCCCTGCGGCACGGAAGGCACCGTGGGGATCTCGATCGTGGAGTCACCGTGAGGGTGGTCGTGCCCGACCTCGATCGCGGCGCCGCACGACGAGCAGAACCGAGCCGACGAATCGTTGCGGTGGCCGCAACGGGTGCACACCATGGCTTCAAGGCTACAACGCTCGACCTCCGGTCGAGGTCGAGACCCAACCGGATGGGCGCACCAACCCTCAACCCGCCAAAAACGCCTCGTACTGGGCGGCATCCATGAGCCGGTCGAGCTCGGTCGCGTCGGCCAGCTCGATCGCGAAGATCCAACCCCGGCCGTACGGGTCCTCGTTGACGGCCTCCGGCGTGGTGTCGAGTTCACCGTTGACCTCGACCACCGAACCGCTCACCGGGCAGTAGACCTCGGACACCGACTTGGTGGATTCGATCTCGGCGACCGAGGCGTCGGCAACGGCGAGGAGACCGACCGCCGGCAGTTCGACGTACACGACGTCACCCAGCGCGTCCTGCGCGTAGTCGGTGATTCCGACCACGGCGCGGGTGCCGTCGACACGGACCCACTCATGGGCTTGGGAGTAACGCAGGCCATCGGGCGAGGTCATGGGAGGTCGTCCTTGGGGTCGGGGCGGCTCGGAAGCGGACGGCGGGAGATTATCCGAGCGCGCGGCGTCTCAGATGTTGGTGATCCGCCGGGCGTACTCGTCGGCGAGTGCCTCGGCTTCACGGGTGCTGTCCGCCTCCGCGAGCACGTGGACCACGGCATCGTCGGGATCCGGCAGCACCAACGCCCACCCGTCGCCGTGCTCGATCTTCACGCCGTCGATCAGGATCACGTCACGGCCCTTGGTGCGTTCCACCATCTCGCGCATCACCGCGCCCTTGCGCGTCCACTCCACGCCGACCGTGCGCAGCGCGGTGTGGACCGCCGGAAGTCCGTCGACCACCTCGGCCAGGTTGCGTCCGGTGCGGGCGATCAGATCGAGCAGGTGGACGAGCGTGGCGGTCGCATCGAACGCGGGGAGGAAGTCGGGCCAGACGAACGTCCCGTCGGCACCCGCGGCGACATCGACGTCCTTGCGCGATGCCGCTTCCATGATCGACGCGCCCGAGGTCTTGGTCCGAGTCAGGGTGCCGCCACCGTCGGCGATGATCCGTTCCGCGACCCGGCTGGCAGAGACCGGCAGCGCGACCCGTACCCCCGGGCGGGCCTCGACCAACAGGGTCAGGATCGCGAGGAGGGTCTGGTGTTCGTCGAGGGCACGCCCGGTGCTGTCGACCAGCGTGGCCGTCTCCCCCGCCGGGTCGATCACCATCCCCAGGTCGGCGCCCGACGATCGCACCAACGTGCCGATCCGTTGCACACGCGCGGCACGGTCGTTGAGGCCCAGCGCACTCGGACGGGTGGCCGCGAAGGGATTGACGGCGAGGACGTCGGCACCGACCTTGGCCAGCACCGCCGGCAACGCGAGCGACGCGGCACCGAACGAATAGTCGAGCACCACCTTGAACGCCCGCTCGTGGAGGAGTTCCGCGTCGACACAATCCTCCAGCGCAGCGGTGTAGAACTCGAGCGCGCGCGGCGGGAACACGATGTCGCCGATGTCGCCCGCGAACGCGCGCCGGAAGTCCTCGCGCGCCAGCAGCCGCTCGATCTTGCGCTGGGTCGCCTCGGTGATGTCCCGCCCGTTGCTGTCGAAGAACCGGATCTCCACCTTGTCGGAGTCACCGGCCACCAACCGGACGGTGATCCCGCCGGCGTTCTGCGAGTTCCGGACCTGATACCGCGTGAGCGGAACGGTCGCGAGCTCGACGTCCTCCACATTGACGCCCGCGAGGTTGAGCCCGCCGATGACCGAACGCTTCAACGCCCGGGCCGCCCGACTCGTGTCGCGGCTGGTGGTGACGACGGCGCCCTTCTTGAGCGAGGTGCCGTAGGCCTGGGCCAAGCGGGTCGCGACCTCGGCCGTGATGTCGACGTTGGCGATGCCCGACGCGCCCCGCCGCCCGAACAGGGTGCGGGCACCCTTGGTCTCCCAGACGATCGACGACGTGATCACCGCACCGGCATCGACCGACTTGAACGGGTACACCTTCACATCGGAGGTGACGACGGCCTGCTCCCCCACGAAGCACTCGTTGCCGAGGATTGCTCCGGGCTCGATTGTGGCGTAGCTGCGTAGGTCACACCCGCGTCCGACGACCGCGCCCCGCACCCGGGCCGACGAGCCGATGTAGGTGTGCTCGTGCACTACTGAGCGCACGACCTGCGCATCGTGCTTGACGACGACGTCACCACCGAGCACCGAATGCTCTCCCACGTGCGCGCCGGCCTCGATCCGACAGTTGGCGCCGATGATCGCGGGGCCGTCGACGGTCGCCTCGGGATCCACGTCGGCGCCGTCTCCGAGCCACACGTTCTCCCGCATGCGGAAACCGTCGATCTCGACGCTCACCAGACCGTCGAGGATGTCGTGGTGGGCGCGGAGGTACGCGTCGAGCGTGCCGACGTCCTCCCAGTACCCCTCGATCACGTGTCCGTAGAGCTGCTCGCCCTTGGCGAGCGCAGCCGGGAACACGTCGCTCGAGAAGTCGACGTTCTCGTCCATCGCGATGTAGTCGAAGATGCGCGGCTCGAGCACGTAGATCCCGGTGTTGATGGTGTCCGAGAACACCTGACCCCACGTGGGTTTTTCGAGGAACCGCTCGACGCGGCCGTCTTCACCGGTGATGACGATGCCGAACTCGACCGGGTCGGTCACGCGCTTCAGGGCGATGGTGCCGAGCGCACCCGACGCACGGTGGGCCTTGATCAGGCCCGTGAGGTCGACGTCGGTGAGGACGTCACCCGAGATCACCAGGAACGTGTCGTCGAGCTCGTCGGCTGCGTTGCGGACCGAGCCGGCGGTCCCGAGCGGCGTCTCCTCGGTGGCGTAGCGCATCTCTACACCGAGTTCCGAGCCGTCCCCAAAGTAGGTCCGGATCTGGTTGGCCAGGAACGCGACCGTGACCACGATCTCGGTGATCCCGTGGTCGCTGAGGAGCCGCACGATGTGCTCCATCATCGGCCGGTTCGCGATCGGCATCATCGGCTTGGGTTGGTTACTGGTGAGCGGCCGGAGGCGAGTTCCCTCACCACCGGCCATGATGACGGCCTTCACGCGTACCCCTCCGGGCTTCGGCCCTTACGGCCATCGCGCAACGCGGCCCGGGCGATCGGGATGTACCCGGCGGTTGCGTAGTAACTGAGCCCGAGGCCGGCCATCGTAAAGGTCCAGGTGACCACGGCCAACACGTTGTGACCGGTCCCGGGAACCGTGTCGTCGAGCCAGAGGAACATCGGCAGCGCGATCATGAGCGCCAGGGTGCCCGCTTTGCCCACCCACTGAACATCGATCCGCCGCGCGCCGAGCGCGGCGAGGCCGACGGTCGCGATGCTGATGATCGCCTCGCGCACCAAGACGAGGACGCCGACCCACCGCGGCACGGTGCCGTCGATGAGCAGCACCACCGCGCCGGTGATGAGCAGGACCCGGTCCGCGACGGCGCCGATGATCTTGCCGAACGTGCTGCCCTGGTCGAAGCGGCGCGCGATGTATCCGTCGACCCAGTCGGTGGCGCCCAGGACGGCGAGCAAGACGCCGGCCGCGATCTTGCGGTCGTCGTGGAGGAGCAACCACGCGAACCACGGGATCGCCAGTAGCCGCAGGACCGAGATCAGGTTGGGGATCGTCCACAACCCTCGGTCGCGCAGTTCGGGCTCCATGTGGGTCAGGGTAGGCCAAGTCCCTCGACTCAGAGGGGGTACTGCGCCGCCTTTCGACCCGCGAGGATCGGGAGGATGTGCTCCTTGGCGACCGCCTGGTGATCGGGGTGGTCGCGGTAGGCGAGATACCCGGCTTCGTCGTCGAAATCGCCGATCACCACGAAGCTTGCGTTCCCGGGGTCGATGCCGAGATCCCGGCCCACGCGGTAGTCCCGTAACTCCGGAATCAGAGCGGGCAGCGCGCGCAGTCCGGTGGTGACCGCGTCGACCTGTTCGGGGGTGACGTCGTCCACCCAGGTGAGCAACGAGACGTGACGGATCATTGGAGACCTCCATCGGCACCGCCGTCGACGGGGATCGCCGTGCCGGTGACGTAGTTGGCGGGCTGGGAACAGAGGAACGCGACCACACGACCGAAATCGCCGCGGTCGCCGACCTTGCCGGCGGGCACGCCCGCGCCGAGGCCGGAGACGTCGCCGTAGAGGCCGGTGATGCGCTCGGTGGCGTGGAGTCCTGGCTGCACGCTGTTGACCGTGATGCCGTCGGACGCGATCTCGCGCGCCAACGTCTTGAGGAACCCGGTCAGCCCGGCGCGGGCGGTGTTGGAGAGGATCAGGTTCGGGATCGGCTGGCGCGCCGCGATCGACGTGATCGCCACGATCCGCCCCCACTGCTGCGCTTGCATCGCCGGCACGGTGGCTCGGCACATCGCGATGGTCGACAACGCGTTGAGTTCGAAGGCCCGTGCGTAGGCATCGATGTCGTCGATGGCCGCGAAGTCGCCGCCGGGAGGTCCGCCGGCGTTCGCGACCACGATGTCGACTCCGCTCAGTGTCTCGACGGCGGCCTCGATGAAACCGGTCGCGCCGGCGACAGTGCCCACGTCGGCCACGATCGGTACGGCATTGGGTCCGATCCGGGCCGCCGCCGCCTCGATGTCGTCCCGATTGCGGCTGCATATCGCGACGCGTACTCCGGCTTCGGCGAGGGCGAGTGCAGACGCGTACCCCAGACCTTTCGAAGCGGCGGCGACCGCGGCGCGCTTCCCGTCGATGCCGAGGTCCATCATCCGACCGTCCTCTCCTCGCTTGAACCGATGGTCGGCGGGCCGGCCGTCAATGGATCGCACCGGCGCCGTCGCGGAGTGACGGTACGCCGGTTCGGCCGGTTCGCAGGGCGATGATCTCGGCGCAGATCGAGATCGCGGTCTCCTCGGGGGTCCGGGAACCGATGTCGAGCCCGATCGGGGCCATGACTCGGGCCAACGCGGTGTCGTCGACCCCTTCCTCACGCAGTCTCGCCATCCGTGCGTCGTGGGTGCGTCGCGAACCCATCGCGCCGAGATAGCCGACGTCGGTTGCGAGCGCCGCCACGATCGCCGGCACATCGAACTTGGCATCGTGGGTGAGCACGCACACCGCGTCGCGCGGGCCGAGCGCTTCGACCGCGTCCAGGTGACGGTCGGGCCAGTCGTTCACGACCGCGTCGGCCATCGGGAATCGGGCGGGCGTGGCGAAGACCGCACGCGCATCGCAGACGGTCACGTGGTACCCGAGCACCTTGGCGACCCGTGCGAGCGCGGCAGTGAAGTCGACCGCACCGAAGATGATCATGCGCGGTGATGCCGCGAAGCTCTCGATGAACACGCCGACGGTTCGTTCCCGTGCCTCGCCGTGCGCGCCGTAGTGGCGAGTCGACGTGAGTCCCGCGCCGAGTTCGGCGAGCGCATCACGCGTGACCACGCGATCGAGGTCGAGGTCGCCGAGGGTACCGACCGCCGGCCGGCCCGGTTCTACGAGCAGCTTGGCACCGATCCCGAACCCTTCGACGACGGTCGCGAGCGCGACGGGTCGGTCGGCGGCGAGGGCGGTCGCGAGAGCGTCGAACAGGGGCGTCTCG
>JBDUBS010000119.1:0-3008 GCA_040003875.1 Acidimicrobiia bacterium
CAGGCGACCACGGAAGGCGGCGAAGCGTCTCGACGTGCGCGCGGCGCGCTCGCGCCGGGCTCCCCCATCGCTCCTCGAGTTGGCCGACGATCTCCCAACTCAACGGATCGGCTCGATCGCGGTCCAGCGCCCGCCGCGCCTCCCGCAATGCCAGTACCCCACCGTGCGAGTCGTGGGTGGCGTCAGCCTGGTTGTGATCGAGGATCGCCCGGAAGCGAGGGGACTTGGGCCAGGGCGGCCAGACGGTGTCGACCACGTCGAGTGGCGCCGCGGACTGCTCACGCTGGGCATCGAGATACTGGGCGTCTCCGAGCATCAGCCCGAAGCCGGCGATCGCGCCGAGGACCGCCAACCCGACGCTGAGGAACTGCACCCAGGGTGAACCGCGTGCACCGAGATCCACCGCGGGAACCGCGTCGCAGGCGGCGACGCCGAGGGCGAACGCGAGCAACGGCGCAAACGCGGGACCGGTCGGTTCGAGGAGCAGTACCGAACCGCCCAGGACCACGAACCCGAGGAGCGGACCCCGGGATCGGCGAAACGCTCCCACCAGCCAGCCCAGGAACGCCGCGAAACCGATCACCCCGGTGGTCGTGAGCACCTCGACGAACACGTTGTGGGCGTCGGTGAAGTAGTTCTGAGGCCCCTCGGTCTGGGCCACCGCGAGCGGCGTGCGGCCGGAAACCGCAACCATCGTGCGCCCCGGCCCGAAACCGAAGAGCGGACGGTCCGTGACCGCGTCGAGCGCATCGCCCCACGTCGAGAGTCGACCGCTGAGACCACGCGAACTGTCGCCGGAGAGCCGGCTGGTCCCGGTGTCGTCCACCTTCGCCGGCAGCTGGGCCAGGAAGAAGCCGAGGAGGACAGCGGCCACGAGGACGGCGGCGCGAGTCGGCTCGGATCGACGCAGGTACCGGACGGCGCACCACACCACCGCCACGAGTGCCGCGGCGCCCGCCGTTCGGGTGCCGGAAAGCTCCACCGCGCCGATCAGCAACACGACCGTCAGCAGCCAGGGGCTCCAGGGTTTCGCGGCGCGCTCACGTCCCATGGCCAGCCACAGACCGGCGACGCACAACGCGCCGAGGTAGACCGGGTTCGGCATCAACCCGAGCGGTCGACCTTGGAAGAGACCGAAGAGTACATAGTCGATCTTGCCCGTACTCGCGGCCCACGCCCAGAGTGCGTTGACCCCGGCGCCGAGCAGCAAAGCAGTCTCGATACGCCGCGCCCGACCACGCGCGGCCCGACCGAGGGCCCAGACGCCGACGCACAGGGCGACGAACCACAGCCCGTTGAACCAGTTGTAGGTGCCGACGGCGGCCATCAAAGGCTCGTCGGCGAGCAGCGTTGCGAGCGTGGCCGCCGCGAGGAACGCGACCGCCCACCGCGCCGTCCGGTCACCACGGACGACCAGGCGACCGAGCATGACGAGTCCCGGTCCGAGCGCGACGAGGCCCACTGCGGTCTTCGGGACCAAGAAGGCGCTGTACCCGGTGGTCCACACCGCGACCGGGAGGAGAAACGCGAACGCTACGAGACACCACCCGGCGACATCCAGGCCGCCACCGACGATCGGAGCCGCGTCAGGGGCGTCGAGCTGGGTCATCCCCCGGTCGCCGTTCCCGCTCGGGCCGACGCGTCGACCTGGGCCTGCGACGGACACCAATCCGGGCCGATCTCACACAGCGTCGCCCGGTAGCGCTTCACCCCTGCCACATCGCCATCCTCGGCCTCCATACTCAGCAGGTTGCGCAACGCCTGCACGCCCCAAGGATTCAGCTGCAACGACCGGACGTACGCGCGGCGCGCCTCGGCACGCGAGCCCCACTTCTGCTGGAGCACCCCGTACGCGACCCACGCCCGCGGATCGTACGGATCGCGGTCGCGCGCATCGCGTTCGGCGCGAATCGCGTTCCGTCCCGCCTCCCTGGTCGGTTGCACCGTCGCCTGCGCGTCCCACAACTTCGCGGTGAGGCTCAGCTCCTCGGGCCACGGGCTGCGCTTCGACGCCCAGCTGTCGAGGGGGGCCAACCGCTGTTCGGTGGTGGCCCGGTAGTAGTCGGAGTCAGCGGCGAGCAACCACACTCCCGCACCCAATCCGATCACCACGGTGATCGTCGACGCGATCCGTAGCGACCGGGACGACCACAGGCCCCGACTGATCCGGACCGCGTCGTCACCATCAGCCGACGCGGCACCGAGCGCCAGCGTCAGGAGCGGCGCAAACATGAACAGTGCGGGCTGGACCATGAGGACCGCGGCTCCGACCGCCGCGAACCCGGCGAGCGGCCCCCGGGCCCGGCGACTGGCGGTGACGAGCCAACCGCCAAAGGCGAGGAACCCGAGGAACCCGGTGCCGACCAAAACCTCCACGAGGAAGTTGTGCATGTCCCGGTAGATGATCTCGGGGCCCTCGGATCTGGCCGCCTCGACCGAGCGGAGCGGCGTGGTCGCCTGATAGCTGCGGCCCGGGCCCCACCCGAGCAGGGGCCGGTCGAACGTCGCCTGCGCCGCGTGCTCCCAGATCTCGATGCGGCTGGCGATACCACTCGTCGGCGCCGAGACGACCCGCGAGTTCCCGGCGTCGCCGGACTTTCCCGGGAGCAGACTCAGACCGAACCCGACGGTGGCCACGGCAACCAGCACCCCAGCGTGGATCCACCACTTCCGCCGGGTGAGCAGGATCGCGAAGCCGATGACCATGAGCGCGGCGAGCACGAGCGCGATACGGCTTCCGGCCAGGTTCGTGGCGCCGACCAGCAGTGCGACCGCGACCAGCCACGGTGTCGGCTCCCGGTGGCTCGCTTCACGACTCAGCACGAGCCACAGTGCGGCCACACACAACGCGGCGAGGTGGACCGGATTGGCCATGAACGCGAACGGCCGGCCGTCGGTGAGACCGAAGCCGGCCCAGACCTTCCCGAGGTTGACCGTCGATTCCGCCCAGGCCAGTGCCGCGTTGACCAGCGCGCCGGCGATCAACCCGATCGACAAGAGGCGCGTCC
>JBDUBS010000328.1:0-10101 GCA_040003875.1 Acidimicrobiia bacterium
GTCCGGCCATCCGACGGGCATCGGGTCGGTGCCCTCGAGCCAAGTCACCGACCGCACGAAGCTCTCGCAGTCACGGATGATGACCACGGCGCGGGTGCTCGGGTGCAGATCGAGGATCGCCTCTGCGAGGCCGACGTTGTAATACGCGATGTCGACGAGGACCTCCGCATCGGCAGTCGCCAAGGCCGTGGCGATCACCGGCGCAGAGCGCTTGGCGGCGACGACCGCCGCCGCAGTCGAGGGGTTGCGAAAGACCTGCTGGTTCTCGAGGTTGACGAGCGGGAGCAGGTCCTCTCCGGTGTCGTCGCGGCGGTGGCCTTCGTGGCACGCCGCCAAACCGGGGAGACGATCGAGACAGTCAGCGAGGAACGAGGTCGCGGTACGACCCGTGCTGGCAACGATATGGAACACGGCGTTACGTGCCGGTGAGCAGCGCCGGCGTCCGAGAAACGACCGGAGCGCGACCGAGCCGAGCGAGCATGAAATTCGGTTCGCGATGGCTCCGAGCCGACATAAGGCCGGGGAGACTAGCGCGAGTCGAACGGGCCTGCCCCGGCGCAAGTGGTACCCACGGTCTCGCAATCGGAGTTCAGGTCGAGGTAGTTGCGTCCGAGCCGCTCGAAGGGCCCGGCGCGTGTAGCGCTGCCGCCTGCTTCCACCTATGCCTGGATCAACTGTGGGCGCTGGTTGCGATCGGACCCGATCCCCAACCGTTCGCCGACGCCGACCCGGGACTGTACGAAGCGCGTGAGACCTCTTAGTCGGGACGCCGACGAGTACCCGCGTGCCAGGGTCCGCCGCTCGGGTGGCTGCTCGCACCGTGGCCACGGTCCGCCGATCTGACCTGCATGTTCGTGGTGCGCTCGGAGAGAATCGAACTCCCAACCTTCTGATCCGTAGTCAGATGCTCTATCCGTTGAGCTACGAGCGCAGGGCCAAGAGTCTAAGGGATCCCACGGGCCGAGGTCCGAGCGATGCCGCCGCGGCGAATGGGTGCGGCCGTGCGACGATGACGGGAATGACCGAGTCCGCCGAGGCCATCACACCCCCGACGCGGGCGGCGAAGCTCATGGGGGCGGCCACATTGGCGTCCCGGGGCATCGGGTTCATCCGTATCGGCGTGGTGGCCGCGGTGCTCGGGACCACACCCTTGGGCGACACTTATCAGTCGTCGAGTGCGGTCTCGAACGTGCTCTTCGAACTCCTTGCCGCGGGTGCACTCTCGGCGGTGCTCGTCCCCACGTTCGTCCGTCACATCGAGAGTGAGGACGAAGCCGAGGCCGAGCGGCTCGCGTCCAACGTGCTCGGACTCGCGCTCGCGGTGCTCGCCGTCATCGCGCTGATCGGCTTCGTGTTCGCGCCGCAGATCGGCCGGCTCATCGCGAGTGGTTCTGACCACCCGATCCAGCGCGCACACAAAGCCCAACTCGCCACGTACCTCACTCGCTTCTTCGTCTTCCAGGTGATGCTCTACGCCGTGGGGACGGTCGCCACCGCGGTGCTCTACGCCAAGCGCCGGTTCGTGGCCACCGCGATGGCACCGATCGCCAACACGATCGCGGTCGTCGGCTCGCTCATCATGTTCCGCGTCCTCGCGGGACCGCATCCCGGGCTCGTCCTCACCGACCCGGAGAAGCTCACCCTCGCGCTGGGCGGCATGCTCGGCGTGGTCGGCTTCGTCGGCGTGCCGGCGGTCGCACTGGCCCGCACCGGCTTCAAACTCCGCCCTCGCGTCGGCCGGCCGGACGGCGAACTGACCAGCTTGCTCAAGCTCTCCACGTGGGCCGTGCTCCAACACGGCGGCATCGGCATCCTGCTGGGCGCCGCCATCGCGATGGGCAACCAGGTCAGTGGCGGCGGTGGGGTGGTGGCGTACCAATTCGCATTCGTGGCGATCATGGCGCCGTACGCGATCCTCGCCCAGCCGGTGCAGACCACGATCCTGCCCGAGCTGAGCAACGACGCCGACCGCGGCAACTTCGCCCGGTTTGCCGCGCAGCTCCGGTGGGCGCTCGACAACATGGCCGTGCTCGTGATCCCGGTCTCTGCCGCGATCGTCGCGCTCTCACTCCCCGCGATGCGCGTCGCTGCCTTCGGCGCGAGCAAGGGCGGCGCCGGCCTCCTCGCGGCCGCGCTCGCATCACTTGCGCTCGGACTCTTCCCGTACAGCGCGTTCCTGCTCTTCGCCCGGGCCAGCTACGCCCTCGGTGACAGCAAGACGCCCGCGATCATCGCGTTGGTGACCGCCCTCATCGGGGCCGCAGCCATGTTCGGCATCGGCGCGTTCGTGCACGGCGACGCGCTGGTCGGCGCACTCGGCATCGGCCACACAGTGGCGTACACGCTCGGGGCGGTGGCGATGGGCGTAGCGCTACGCCGTCGCCTCGGCCATCCGATCTTCCCGCTCGCGCTGCCCCGGACTGCGCTGATCGCAGGCACCCTGGCCTTCGCTGCGTGGATTGCGCATCAGGAGATCGAACCCAAGGCGCGGCGTGAGGCGCTCCTGTTCCTCGCGGTGGCGGGGATCGTCGGCGGGGGCCTCTACATCACGGCGCTACGAGCGATCCGGCGCCGGCTCCGCGAGCTGCCACCCGCCGTCGACCTCGCCACCGAACCCGACACCGCGCTCGACGCCTGACGCCCCGTCAGGATGGCCGTCGGGCCGGTGCGACGGCCGACACCTACGTTGCGCACAACCACTCCGGGCGAGCGATGCCCGCCGCGTCGAGCATCGATCCGAGCCGTTCGTTGGGTTCGACGAAGCGCTCGCGTAGATCCGCGAGCACCGACTCCGCGACGGCCACGTTGTCCACCGCACGACCGTTCAACGCGAAGTACGCGGACCGTATCGCTCGCTTCATACCGGGCATCCGGCGCAGGAGTCGTTCGGCACCGTCGTTGACGCGTAAAGCCACCCGTTGCATCCGCGCGTTCTTGAACGAGGTCGTACGGTTCTCGGAGCGGAGTCCGGTCTCCTCGAGTGGCGCGGGGTCGAGTCCGAGCCAGGTCACGACCTCCGCCAACGTGGCGGCACCGTCGGCGACGAGGTCCTCGAAGTACACGACCTTCACCGCCTCCGGCCCCAGCACGTCGAGCCAATCCTGGAGCCAATCGGCGTAGCGACCACCTCGCACCGCCATGAACCGTTCGTTGTGCGGATCGTCGAACTCGCGCTCGGTCAACGCGTCGGCCTGGCGCAGGTATTCCTCGAGGCCGAGTTCCTGCGGGAGCCGCAACCGAACCTTCTGGTACTCGAAGAACGAGAGGGCACGGCTCACCGGTTCGCGCAGGACCAGCACCACACGCGGATTCGCGAGCGTCGACCGCATCGCGTGCGCCACCGCCGCGCCACCGTAGAAATACGACGGCGTGGCCTCGAGCCGAACGGGCCGATCGCCGAGTGCGAAGTAGTCGTCCCAGACCGCCACCGGTCGGAGCGCCTCGCCGTAGCGCGCCGGGAGGAAGTAGCAAGTCTCCTTGATCGCCGAGGGCACGACGTCGGGGTGTTCGGCGATCGACACGTACAACGAGGTCGTCCCCGCCTTGTTCACTCCCGCGATGATCGCGTCGACCGGCTCCACCCGGGCATTGTAGAGATCGCTCAGATGGCCTTCGTCAGGACGAGCACCAGGGCGACTGCGGCGATACCGATCCGGTACCAGCCGAACACGGCAAGGGTGTGGCGTTGGAGGTACGTGACCATCCACCGCACCGACACCACGGCCGCGAGGAAGGCGAATACCAGGCCGATGAGCGGGGTGAGCAGGCCGAACGAGTCGACCATCAACGAGCCGTCCTTCACCACGGAGTAGGCGGTCGCGGCACCGAGGGTCAACACGCCGAGCAGGAACGAGAACTCGATAGCCGCCGACATCGAGAGTCCGAGGAACAACGCCGCGACGATGGTGACGAGGCTGCGGCTCGTCCCCGGCCACAGCGCGGCCACTTGAGCGATCCCGATAATCAACGCGTCGCGTGTCGTAATGGTCTCGATGGCGCGACCGTCCCGACGCGTGATGAGCCCGCGGGCCACGAGCACCAGGATGAGGAGGCCACCAATCGCCCACGCCCCGATCACCGGGCCCACACCGAACAGATGCTTCTTGATCACCTTCTCGCCGATCACCCCGACGACGGCCGCAGGCACGAACGCGACGGCGAGGGCGAAGAGCAGGCGCCGCCCGGCAACGCTGCGTTTGGTGATGCCCTCGATCATGGTCACGAACCGGTGCCGGTAGAGGCCGAGGACGGCCACGATGGCGCCGGCCTGGATCGCGATCTCGTACGACTTCAGTGCATCACCCGCCTTCCCCGATCCCGTCGGCAGACCGAGGATGCGAGACGTCAGCAGCAGGTGGCCGGTGGACGAGATCGGCAGGTACTCGGTGATGCCTTCGACGAGGCCGAGCACGATCGCATGCCCGACGCCGAGGCTCACGAGCGCGGCGGCGAGGAGCGGGACGGCAAAGGCCGGGCTGGCCCCGAACACCAGCACCGCGGCGACGACCAGCGGAGCCGCGGCCAGTCGGCGAGTGACCCGTGCCGACCCGAGTCGAGCGACGGCGATGGGCATGATTACCTCGAGATCTCGAATGTGATGCCGAGTGCAGGGCGCAGCTCGACGCAGGCGTTGTCTTCGGTGTAACGCTTCCCCTGCAGATTCCAGAGGTGGACCGGCGCGCCGCCGGTGGGGAACGGACCCCAGTGCCACGTGCCACGGTGTAGTGCGAACCCATCGAGCGGAGCGATCGCGAACGCGCACACCGAGTCCAGTTCCGACGGCGTCGCGAACGAGACCGCGGCCGGCGCGACCACGACCACCGAGTCGACATCGAGCGCCAGGAGTGTCTGGGTGTGGGTGTCGTGCCGATAGAAGCGATCACACACCAAGCGGTCCTCGACGCGTGCGACTTCCTCGGCGGAATGGCTGATGACATTCACGTGCGCATCGCCCCACTCGAACTCGTAGGTGAACGTCGCGTCGCGGGGGTCGGTGTCGGCGACGGGAAGCCATCCGAAGGGGGACCAGCGATCGGCCGTCAACCGCTCGGCCGTCAACCGTCGGACACCTTCAGCCACCCGTCCGCCCCATTTCGCTGACCTACGCTTCCCGGCAAAGTTCGCAAGTGTACGGCCTGATTTCGCCGTTCGATTCACCCGGGGGGTCCCATGGACGTTCGTTCGATCGAGGAGGTCGCACCCGTCGTCGAGCACAACGGCACGGTCCCGGTGTGGTGGTTGGTGAACCCGCGCGAGATGCACGCGATCACCGCGGGCGGGCACCTCGAGCTGGTCAGTGAGTTCGAAGTGGCTGGTGGCGGCTTCGTCGACCCGCACTCCCACCCGACGCACGAGTTCTATTACGTCACATCGGGCAAAGGAATCATGACGATCAGCGGCGAGAGCCGCGAGATCAGCCAGGGCGACCTGGTCCACATTCCGCCCGATGCTGTGCACAGCCTGAAACCGGTGAGCGACCACGCTCCGATCCACTGCTTCTGTTTTGCCGTCGGCGTTCCCGACGCGGGGCCCGTCGACTACACGAACCACTGATGGCCCGCGTCCTCGTGACCCGCCGGCTTCCGGCCGGTGGCCTCGACCCGCTCCTCGACGCGGGGCACGAGATCGTGCAGCGCGCCGACGACATTCCGTTCACTTCCGCAGAGCTCGCTGTGGCCGCCGCCGAAGTCGACGCCATCGTGTGTGTGCTCACCGATCGCATCGACGCGACCGTGTTGGCCGCCGCGGGTGACCGCCTGCGCGTGGTCGCCAACGTCGCGGTGGGGTTCGACAACATCGACGTCGCGACCGCCCATGCGCACGGGGTCACCGTCTGCAACACGCCCGGGGTGCTCGACGAGACCGCCGCCGACCTCGCATTCCTGTTGATGCTCGCGGCAAGTCGGCTCGCCCACGACGCCGAACACGACCTGCGGACCGGGGCCTGGACGGGGTGGACGATGAACCAGTACCTCGGGGTCGACATCCACGGCGCCGCGCTCGGACTCGTCGGCTACGGACGCATCGGGCGCGCGGTCGCTCGGAGGGCCACCGGGTTCGGTATGAGCGTGCTCCATCACACCCGCGCCGACACCGGCGCGACCGGGTGGGTCGATGACCTCGACCGCCTCCTCACCGAGTCCGACATCGTGTCGTTGCACGTCCCGCTCACCGAGGCCACGCGTCATCTCATCGGAGGCCGTGAGTTGGCGCTGATGAAACCCACGGCGGTGCTCATCAACACTGCGCGCGGCCCGGTCGTCGACGAGGTCGCACTCGCCGCGGCGCTCACCGCCGGCACGATCTTCGCCGCCGGGATCGACGTATTCGAGCAGGAACCCATCGTCCACCCCGACCTCCTCGCCGCCCCGCGCGCGGTGCTGCTCCCGCACCTCGGATCGGCCTCGGTCGCGACCAGGACCCGCATGGCCCAAGTCGCCTCCGAAAACGCCGTCGCCGTGCTTGCCGGGCTCACACCCCTGAACCCGGTCTGACGGGTTCGAGGTATCGCGCCACCTCCAAGGTCTCCCGAGCCGGAGCTCGCGGAGGCGAGCAGGCGCGGAGCGAGCCCCACGCGGGGCATGACATTCAGGAGCGCGAGCGGAGCGCCAGAAGGGTCGTGCGAAGCAGATTCGCGAACTCGGCGATGTCGTCGGGGGTCGTGTCGAACGAGGTCATCCAGCGGACCTCGTCGCGTGATTCGTCCCACGGCCAGAAGAAGGACTCCGCCTGAAGGCGGGCGATGGAATCGTGGGGCAGCGTGGCGAACACACTGTTCACCGCCGGTTCGCGCGTGAGCGTCACACCCGGGATGTCGCGCACCGACTCGGCGAGATGTCGTGCCATGGCGTTGGCGTGGGTTGCGTTGCGTAACCACAGGTCGTCGGCGAGCAGTGCTGCGAACTGCGCGGCGACGAAGCGCATTTTGGACGGCAGCTGCGTCGCCTGCTTGCGGATGAACTTCGCGTTCGTGCCGAGCGCAGGATCGAGGAAGACCACTGCCTCGCCGTACATCATCCCGTTCTTCGTCCCGCCGAAACTCACGACGTCGACCCCGGCGTCGATCGTCACCGCGCGCACGTCGCACTCGAGCGCGGCGACCGCATTCGCGAGCCGCGCGCCGTCGAGGTGCACCCGCATCCCGGCCGCGTGGGCTGCGGCACAAAGCTCGGTGAGCTCGGCCGGCGAATACAGAGTGCCGGATTCGGTGGCCTGCGTGACCGACGCGACGGTCACCTGCGCGTGGTGTTCGTCGCCCCGGCCGGCCTGGCTGCGCTCGATGTCGACCACGGTGAGCTTGCCGTCAGTGGCGGGGAAGGTGAGCAGCTTCGAGCCCGTGAAGTGTTCGGGTGCGCCGCACTCGTCGACCGCGATGTGGGCGGTATCGCAACACACGACCGCATCCCACGGCCGAAGGAGCGACTGCAGCGCCACGACGTTCGCGCCGGTACCGCCCCAGACGAAGCAGACCTCCACCGGCGCGTTGAACAGCGTGCGGAATCGCTCGGTCGCACGGGCCGTCCAGGCGTCGGCGCCGTAGGCGAGCGCGTGATCGGTGTTGGCGACCACCAACGCGTCCATCACGGTCGGATGGACCCCTGATGCATTGTCGGACGCGAAGCTCCGCACGGGTGACCGATTCAGCCGTTGTCGCCGATGCGCACAGCCGTGGTGTCGAGCTTCAGCAGCTTCACGGTGGTCTTACCACCGCGCAGGGCCTCCAGCATCGCGCGCTCGTTCCGGGTGCGGATCGCGGCCTGTTCGAGCACCGTGTCGAGGTGTTCACCCGGCACCACCACCACGCCGTCGGCGTCGCCGACGACCCAGTCGCCCCGCACGAGCGACGCGCCACCGCAGCGAATCGGGATGTTCACCGAACCGGCCTGGTCCTTGGTCGCGCCGCGCAGCGCGATGGTCGACGCGAAAACCGGGAAGGCGAGGGTCTCGATGGCGAGGATGTCGCGGACGCCGCCGTCGATGATCAGGCCTTCGATCCCACGGGATCGAGCCCCGGTGGTGAGCACTTCGCCCCAATAGCCGTAATCGGGCAGCTCACCGACGTCGACGACGAGGACGCAGCCGGCCGGCGCCTCGGCGGCCGCCACGTGGATGGCCAGGTTGTCGCCGGCGGTACAGCGAACGGTGTACGCCGGAGCTGCGATACGGGCGCCCGGCCACGCCGGGGCGATCCGGGGCGCCATGATCCGCGCGCCCGACTCACCCAACGTGGCCGAACCGAACTCGCTGAGCCAAGCTCTGGTCTCCGCGTGTGTCGGCATGTTGTGATCCTTCGGGGTTTGACGCCTGCTCCAACGGGTGGCGGAGGGAGAGGGATTTGAACCCTCGAGGAGGCTTAACACCCCCTACTCGCTTAGCAGGCGAGCACTTTCGGCCACTCAGTCATCCCTCCGAGTGGCTCGGAAGTATACGGACCGCGGCTCCGATACCCGATCGCAGCGTCGAGATTCACCGGATTCACACGGTGCGATCGCCGAGATGACCGCCGACGTGGCCGATCACGACGCGGCGGTGCACGCCGTCGAGGTAGCAGTAGATGCGCAAGATCTGACGCCCGGCCCGCCGAATGTGCGGCCCCAGCATGATCGTGTGCCCGTCGTAGCGCCGTTGATACTCCGGGGCGAACTTCTGCCGGGCGTCTTCGGAGATGTCACGCGCCCAATCGAGCCCCCGGCGGCGTGCCTCGGCGGAGAAGTCGCCCCGAAGCGAGTCGGCCGCCCAGTCGGCCGCGACCGCATCGAGCCGGACCAGATCGGCCCAGGCGAGATCCGCACGGTCGTAATGCCAGGTGCGCGCCGACCGCTCCGCTTCGGGGAGCACGACCAGATGGGTCAGGCGGGTCTTCGCAAGGCGCACCGCGTCGGTCAGCGAGCGGACATCCTGGTGCGCGGCAGGGGTGTCGGCCGGGCGGGTCGCGAGTTGCAGATACGCGTTCTCCGCCCGCACGCGCAGCTCGTGCTCCCGTTCGAGGACCTCCTCGAGGCGGTACACCTCGTCGTCGGCCCGGCGCAGCTCCCGCTGGTACTCGTCGACCAGCTCGTGGGCCGCCGACCGGTCTTCGACGACCGCGGTCTGGAGCCGCGCCAGCTCCGCCCGGCGCAGTGCCAGCTCCTGCGCGCTGCCCGCCCGGGCCAGCTTCGCGACCTCGGGATCGTCGTCGATCCGCAGCGCCGCCGCGTCCTCGACGAGCGTTCGGAGCGACTCCACGACGCGCGCCCGCGGTCCCTCGGGGCCGGCGACGTCCTCGGCGCGCCAACGTGGATGACGTTCCGGCGCATCGGCCGAGCGCCAGTCGGGCCACAGGAGGCGGACTCCACCCGGCTCGACCGCACGGCCCGAGCCCAGCTCCCTTGCGACCGCACTGACCGCGGCCTCGTCCACGAGGACCACGACGTGCGCGAGTCCGACCAGCGCCCGACCGAGCCCGGACACGTCGGCCGGCACCCGCGCACTCCGATCGGCCGCGACGAGCACCACCGGCAGCCGGCGTCCGCCACGCACGAACGCGTCGAGTTCGACGGCCCGGTCGGCACCGAGGCGCCGCGCACTCGTCTGCACGACCCACCCGCCGTCGACGCACCGGATCGCATCGACGAGCGATGCCACGAGATCCGGCGCGCCCGGCCTGTCGGCCGGATGACCGCGAACCTTCCGGTCCTGGGACTCGAGCCCCTCGACCACCACGACGCGACCGTCACCGTCGGCGGTGGTGACGATCTGCAACTGGGTCCGGCGCCACAAGGTGGTGTCGGTTTCGTGGGGACGCGTCCACGTGAGTTCGAATGCGACGTCGCCGCGATGTTCGATGACCCGCCACCGGACCCGCGCCTCGGGCGCGGGATCCCATTCGTGGTCGGCGTGACTCGGCCACCCGCCGTAGCCCGCCCCGACCCATCGCTTGGTGACCGCACGGGCGGTCAACGGATCCCGACCCGCCGGATCCGCGAGTTCCAAGAGACAGGCGTAGGTACGGCGCACGTTCCTCCTCGTTGCCGGCCGCCGACTCCCACGATGAGTGGGAGGAACCCGACGTCAGGAAGCGACGATGGCGGCAATCCGTTCGAGGGTCTTCTTCATCGCCTC
>JBDUBS010000061.1:0-2982 GCA_040003875.1 Acidimicrobiia bacterium
CTGTTTCACATCAACTTGTCGTCGACGTACGCGTACAGGGCTGGCGCGGTCACACCGAGTTGCGCGCCGACTCTTCGGAGCGAGAGACCATCCAATCCGTCGGCCGCAACGATCTGTCGGGCGACGGTGACGATGGCCGTGCGATTCAGCGGGAGTCGATCAGTCGCCACGGAGACACCGTAAACATTGCTCGCGGGCGCTGTCCACGATGGCGGTCGGCCTCGAGTCGCTCACTCGGCAGCCGATGACGCGCCGAGGTACCAACCCGCGAGTCGGGCGGGATCGGCGGCCAGGTTCGCCGCCGAGCCCTCCGCGCTGATGCGACCTTGGGCCATGACGTAGGCGCGGTCGGCGACCGCGAGGACCGCGTGAACGTGCTGCTCGACGAGCAGCACGCCGATGCCGTGCTCACGTGCGATTCCGGCAACCGTCGGCAGGAGTTGCTCCACGACGATCGGCGCGAGCCCGAGACTCATCTCGTCGATCATCAACAGCTGCGGTTGTCCGACCAACGCCCGCGCAATGGCGAGCATTTGTTGCTCGCCTCCAGACATGAGCCCGGCCCGCCGGTCGATGATCGCTTCCAGTACAGGAAACGGGGCCAGCGCGCGCTCGATCGCACCGCGGTCGCGGGGCGGCGCCGCGAGCCGCAGGTGCTCTCGCCCGGTGAGCCCGAAGAAGAGTGCTCGATCTTCGGGAACATGTCTGACTCCACGCCGCACGAGCATGAGCGCGTGACGGGCCGCGGTGCGCCGGCTGGACCGAGCCTGCGATACGCCAAGCACATCGACCTCGCCGCCGAGTCGCGGGATCAATCCGCTGAGCGTCAGGAGGGTGGTGGTCTTTCCGGCGCCGTTCGCACCCAGGAGGGCGACGACCTCACCGGCCTGCACATGCAGGTCGACGTCGTGGACCACGGCGACACCCTCGTACCCGGCCTCGAGGCCCCGCACGGCGAGAGGGGCCGCTGGCGCGCTCACACGACACCACCCAGGTATGCCGCGACCACCGCGGGGTCCCGACGCACGGCGTCGGGCGATCCGGAGGCGATCACCCGCCCGAAGTCCATGACGGTGATGTCGTCGCAGACGTCGAGCACCAGCGTCATGTCGTGATCGACGAGGAGGACGCCGATCCCGACGTCCGGGAGCGTCCGGAGGACATGACCGAGCGCGGCCGTTTCGGTGGGGTCCAATCCCGCGGCGGGCTCGTCGAGGAGCACCAGCCGCGGACGGTTGGCCAGCGCGCGGGCAACGCCGGCCAATCGCCGCTGCCCATGCGACAGGGCTTCGGGTCGTTCACCGGCCAGCGCACCGAGGCCGACGAGGTCGAGCGCGAACTCCACCTCGACCCCACGGGCGCTGCGGTGTGGGGCGACCGCGTCGACCAGGGACGACCACCACCGGGGGGTGATCGCGGCCACGAGAAGGTTCTCCCGAACCGTGAGGTCATCGAAGAGCTCGACCGACTGGAACGTGCGCACCAGACCGGCTCGCGCACGCCGGTGCGGAGGCTGGCCGTCGATCCGATCGGTCCCGAGGTGGATCTGTCCTTGCGCGGGCACGAATCCGCACAGCGCGTCGATGGTCGTGGTCTTGCCCGCGCCGTTCGGTCCGATGAGCCCCATGATGCGGTCGGCGTCGACCGAGAGCGACAGGTCGTCGACTGCGCGCAGGCCGCCAAAATCCACACCGAGTTCCACCACTTCGAGTACCGGGCTCATGCGACCCCGCGCAATCGCGTGAGACCACGACGGAACGCGACGACCAGGCCGTCGGGGGAGAGGATCGCCACCACGATCAACACGATGCCGCTCACCGCGAACTGGTAACTCGACGCATCGCCGGTTGCGCCGCCTTGGAGTTGGGTGAGCACACCGCCGGATGCCAGCACGCCCGCGATCACCGCTCCGCTCAACGTTGCGATCCCGCCGAGATAGCAGAGGGCGAGGACCGCCAGCGCTCCGACGACCATGAACTGTTGCGGCGACAGCGCCGGCAGTTCGTAGGCGAGCAGTGCGCCACCGAGGCCGGCGAGCAGCGACGAGATGGCGAATGCGTTGAGCTTGCTGGCGCTGACGTTGATCCCGGCGGCGGCGGCGGCGCGCTCGTTGCTCCGCACGGCCAACCAGCGCAGACCGGTTGGGCTGCGCCGCAGATTGGCGACGACGACCACACTCGTCACGAGCACGACCAGCGCCACGACGCCGAACGCAGCACGAAAGTTCTCTTCGCCTTTCGCGAGGAAGCCGAGGTCGATGCCGAACAGTGCCGGGCGGGGTACGTGGCTCAAGCCGTTGAGTGAGGGAGATGCGAACACGAGTTGCTCGATGGCCACCGCCGCGGCGATCGTCGCGACCGCGAGCGTCATGCCTCGGACCCGCACCGCCGGGAGCCCGACCAACACCCCGACGATCACCGTGAGGCCCACGGCGAGGAGCGGGGCCCACGGGAACCCGACGCCTGCGAGCGCGAGCTTGGCGGTCGTGAACGCGGCCAGACCGGCGAATGCATACTGCGCGAGTGAGATCTGACCGACGTACCCGGTCAGCACCACGCAGGAGAGTGCGATGAGTGCGGCGATCGTCGATACGACGATCGCGAGTCGCCACTGGGCACCCAGGGTGAACAACCCGAGCAGCGTCGTCCCCCCGATGATCAGCGTCGATGCCACCGGTCGGCGGGGCACCGGCGCGGCGGGTAGCCGCGGCGTGACCAGCGATTCGCGAGTAGGGAGCCGGGAGCCGCGCCACGAGATTGCCACGAGAATGAGCACCACCGGCAACGCCCCGCGGAGCCCGCCGTTCGGCAGCCAGTCCGGCAACCACGTTGCCCGACTCTGGAACGTGGCAAGGGCGCTCTGTGACATGCCGATGGCAAGACCCGCGATCGTGGCGACCGCGAACCCATCGAGGCCGGCGAACAGCGCAGCCGCGAGGGCCGGGACGACGAGGAGACTCGACTCGGTGGGATCGAGCCGGCT
>JBDUBS010000017.1:0-2981 GCA_040003875.1 Acidimicrobiia bacterium
GGCGGCGACCGCGATCCTGGTGAGTTTGCCGGCCCCGAAGTGAACCGGCACGGTCCCCGCCGCTACGAGCGTCTCCCCACTCTCCAACGTCTTGATGGGGATCCGTTCGAGCGCGAAATGGCCGACGGAACGGTAGTCGTGGACGCCCGCTCGTTCACTGCGTTCGGCGCCGGCCACATCCCTGGGTCGCTGTCCAACACATTGCGATCCGCCTTCGCGAGCTGGCTCGGTTGGCTTGTCCCCCCGGATCGGAAACTCCTCTTCGTGCTCGAACCCGACCAGGACCGCGCTGAGTTGGTGCGTCAATGTCTCGACGTCGGCCACGAACATCTTCTCGGTGAACTCGACGGCGGTATCGACGCATGGACCGCGAGCGGCCGGCAACTCGAGACCACCTCGGTCGTCGACGTCGACCACCTCGCACCGACCGTGCTCGACGTCCGCCAAGCCAACGAATACACCACCGGACACCTGCCCGGCACGCGCAACGTCGAACTCGCCTCGACCCTCACCGCGGAGATCCCGGCGGGACCGTTGACCGTCATGTGCGGGCACGGCGAGCGCGCGATGACCGCCGCCAGCCTTCTTGTCAGCTCGGGCCGTGAAGACGTGTCGGTGTTCGACGGCGGCCCCGACACTTGGACGACCGCGACCGGCCGACCACTCGACACTGCATCTTGAGCCGGGCCGACACGCGATTGCGGCTTGGGTTGCGCGAGAACCTCGCGCAGTTTTCGCTGCTCGTGGGGGTCAACGCGCTCGTCGGCGGCATGATCGGCCAAGAACGAACCGTCCTCCCACTCCTCGCCAAGCAGGAGTTCGGGCTCACCGCGTACACCGCGGCCCTCACGTTCATTGTCGCGTTCGGCGCGGTGAAGGCCGCGACGAACTTCTTTGCTGGGACGCTGTCGGATCGCTATGGCCGCAAGCCGGTCCTCGTCGCGGGCTGGATCATCGGCCTCCCCGTTCCGCTGCTGCTCATGTGGGCACCCAACTGGGGCTGGATCGTGTTCGCCAATGTGCTCCTCGGCGTGAACCAGGGCCTGACCTGGTCCACCACGGTGGTGATGAAGATCGACCTCGTCGGACCCGCCCGACGCGGTTTCGCGATGGGCCTCAACGAAGCCGCCGGCTACGGCGCGGTAGCGGTCACCGCGCTCGCCACGGGCTACATCGCCGAGCACGCCGGGCTCCGGCCCGAGCCGTTCTTCCTCGGACTCGCCTATGCCGGGCTCGGACTCGCGTTGTCGACAGTGTTCGTCCGCGAAACCCGTGGGCACGCCCAGCACGAGGCCGCCACCCACGTCACGACGAACGAAGCCCACCGCGAAGACCTGAGCACGGGTGAGATCTTCCGCTTGACCTCATTTCACGACAAGGCACTGTCGTCGTGTTCGCAGGCCGGGCTCGTCAACAACCTCAACGACGGCCTGGCCTGGGGCCTGTTCCCGATTTTCTTCGCCGCGTCCGGCCTGTCGATCGGACGCATCGGTGTGCTCGCCGCGCTCTACCCGGCCGTCTGGGGATTGGGACAGCTCTACACCGGTGGACTCTCCGATCGGATCGGTCGCAAGCCGCTCATCGTCGGCGGCATGCTCACCCAAGCCGTTGCCATCGCGTGGATCGCCGCGGTCGGAAGTTTCGCCGCGTGGGCGGTCGGCGCCATGGTGCTCGGAGCCGGCACTGCGATGGTGTATCCGACGCTGCTCGCCGCGATCGGCGACGTCGCCCATTCCACCTGGCGGGCACGCTCGGTTGGCATCTACCGACTCTGGCGTGACGCAGGCTTCGCAGCCGGCGCGCTCCTCGCCGGCATCCTCGCCGATCTCGTCTCGATTCCGGCCGCCATCTACGCCGTCGCCGCGCTCACCGCCGCGTCCGGTCTGCTCACCGCGTTCCGGATGTACGAGACGCATCCTCGCGAGACGGTGCCGCCGTCGGGTCCCGCGCACGCGGACGCAGCGGTCTGACTTCAGCTCCACATAACTCTTGCATCGGCCCAGGGTGGGCGCCTGCAGGAAACCCGGGCCGGTTCTACTGCTTCGTCGCGAAGCTTGCTCACAGTTCCGCAGTTCAGGAGAGGCTCCAGGCCGCGGACAGGCCGCGAGAACGCGCGGAAAAATTGCGCCGAGTGCTGCGGGGCGTGTTGGCCCTATTCATGCTCCTGCTCGTTGTCGCCGCGTGCGTTCCAGGTCCGACAGGTGACGCGGGCGTTGCTAGTGAAGGCGGTCATCTTGTCGTCTACCAGTGCGGTACTCGCTACGGGATTCGCTACACGGCGGTGAATGCGGGCGGCGGGATCTGAATCACGCCTCGGACGGACGGTCGGTGTCGGAGTTGTGAAGATTTGACCGATTCACAGGTGTCGACAGGGTGTCGCTGATACGGCATGATGCCCGGGGTCGCGTGTCCGGAGATCTGTGTCGGTTGGAGGTACGAGATGACTCGTCGGCGTTGGTATCGCGTGCTCGCACTGGTCGGGTTCGCGGTGGTCGTGGCTTCGGCGTGTGCACCGCAGACCGGCGTGTACACGGGGACACCGACGATCACGACGGGTACCTATCGGATCGGGCCGTTCAACCTCGCGGCGATGGGACAGCCCGGGTGGGAGAGCAACGCGACCCAGACCAATGTCCCGCGGCCTCCTGGCACGATCGGTATCAAGTCCATCGAGTTCGATCTGGTCGATGGGAACGGCGTACCGATCCCTCGCATGGACGCGCATCTGCACCACGTCCTGCTGATGAACGCCGCGCATACGTCTCCAGTCTGTGCGGGAGAAGAGGAGCGGTTCGCTGGTTCGGGCGCGGAGCGAACCCCGATGACGTTGCCAACGTCATACGCGTACGTCACGGGTTCCGCGGATCGCTGGGACTCGCTGTGGCACATCATGAACATGAGCGCGACCGCGAAGACGGTGTACATCCAGTACAAGGTCGGGTACGTCCCCGTGACTGACCCATCGGCCGCGCGACCCGTCG
>JBDUBS010000313.1:0-2976 GCA_040003875.1 Acidimicrobiia bacterium
CTCGAGCCGTTCGGGCTGACTGCCTCATTCCGTCCCTGGGGCCTGCCACCGATTCTGTAGCCTGCCCGCCCATGGTTCCGATGACCGCCGACGAGCTTCGCCGCGCCTTTCTCGACTACTTCGTGGCGCGCGGCCACTCCGAAGTTTCCAGCGCGAGCCTCATCCCCCACGACAAGTCGGTCATGTTCACCGTCGCGGGGATGGTGCCGTTCAAGCCCTATTTCGTGGGCGAGGAGCCCGCCCCGTACCCACGAGCGACGTCGTCGCAGAAGTGTGTGCGCGTCGGCGGCAAGCACAACGACTTCGACGACATCGGCCGCACCAATCGTCATTTCTCGTTCTTCGAGATGTTGGGCAACTTCAGCTTCGGCGACTACTTCAAGGCCGAGGCGATCCCGTTCGCGTGGGAGTTCTACACCGGCGTCCTCGGGTTGGACCCCGAGCGGCTCTGGGTCACCGTCCACGAAACCGACGACGAAGCGGAAGCTATCTGGCGCGATGTTGTCGGTGTCCCGATGGCGCGAATCCAGCGCCTGGGCACCGACAACTTCTGGCGCATGGCCGACACGGGCCCGTGCGGTCCGAGTTCGGAGATCTTCTGGGATCTCGGGCCCGAGTTCGGCGCCGACGGCGGGCCTGCACACGGCGCTGAGGCTCGCTTCGTCGAGATCTGGAATCTGGTCTTCATGCAGTACGACGCGCAGCCCGATGGCACGCTGGTGCCGCTGCCTGCGCCAAGCGTGGACACCGGGGCAGGGCTCGAACGAAACCTCCTCGTCCTCCAAGGTGCCGAGTCGGTCTGGGACATCGACGTCTTCACGCCGCTGATCGCGGCGGCAGAGTCGGTGACGGGAACCACGTACGGGTCGTTCCCGGGCACCGAGGACGATGTCTCGCTCCGGATCCTGGCGGACCACGCGCGCACCATGACCTTCCTCGTCGCCGACGGTGTGGTGCCGAGCAACGAGGAACGCGGTTACGTGTTGCGGAGCATCATCCGACGGGCAGTGCGTCACGCATACCGGCTCGGCGCCCGCCAGTTGGTGACACCCGCGCTCATCGACGCGACGGTCGCGACGATGGGTGGGGCATATCCCGATCTGCACAGCCATCACGAGTTGGTCGCGTCGATCGTGCGCCGGGAGGAAGAGCGATTCCTCCGCACGCTCCAACGCGGCGAGGACATGCTCGCCGAACTGCTCGACCACGGCGACGTCACCGGCGAGCGCGCGTTCTTCCTGCACGACACGCTGGGATTCCCGGTCGACCTCACGCGTGAAATCGCCGGTGAACGCGGACGCGCGGTCGACCTCGACGGGTTCTCCGCGCAGATGGAGGAGCAGCGCACACGCGCGCGCGCTGCGCACAAAGCCGCGGGCGGCGCAGCGGTGGCGCCGGTCGAGCTGTACCGCGAACTGCTCGAAGAACATGGCGACACCGACTTCACCGGCCGGCAGGAATACACCACCGCCGGATCCACGGTGCTCGCGCTCATCGTGGGCGGCGAACGCGTCGGACGGGCCGACGCCGACACCGGTCCGATGGACGTGATCCTCGACCGCACGCCGTTCTACGCCGAATCGGGCGGGCAGGTCGGCGACACCGGGACCATCGAGACCGAAGGCGGCGCGCGCGCCGAGGTCCACGACTCGCAGTACGCGATCCCGGCTCGACTCACACTGCACCGGGTCACCGTGGAGGCAGGGGAGTTGGTCGAAGGTGACACCGTCACCCTCGCGATTGACGGCGCCCGCCGGGACGCGATCCGTCGGAACCACACCGCCACCCACCTCCTTCACGCCGCGCTCCGCGAGGTGCTCGGAACGCATGTGAAGCAGGCGGGCTCGATGGTCTCGCCCGATCGGCTGCGGTTCGACTTCTCCCACCACGAGCCGGTCGCGGCGGACGATCTCGTTCGGATCGAGGCCCTCGCGAACGAACAGGTGATCTCCGACGCGCCGGTGCGCCATTACGAGACGACGAAGGCGCACGCAACGAGCATCGGCGCGATCGCGTTCTTCGGCGACAAGTACGGCGACATCGTCCGCGTCCTCGAGGCCGGTCCCGGCTCGACCGAACTGTGCGGCGGGACCCACGTCCATGCGCTGGGCTTCATCGGGCCGATCAAGATCCTGAGTGAGGGATCGATCGGTTCGAATCTGCGGCGGATCGAGGCGGTCACCGGCACTGCCGCGTTGGAGAGGGTGCAGGACGAAGAGCGCCAGCTCCGGGACGCCGCCGCGCTGCTCAACGTCGCGCCGGGTGAGCTCAACGCCCGGCTCGAGAAATTGTTGGCCCAGGTGAAGTCGATGAACGACGAGATCACCGCAGCCCGCCGGCGTGAGGCCCTCGCGGGCGCAGGCGAACTCGCCGCATCGGCGACCGGCGGCGTGCTCGTCGCCCGGCGGGACGATATGAGCCCCGATGATCTCCGGCAACTCGCCGCCGCCACCCGTGACACGTTGGGATCCGACGCCATCGTCGTGCTCCTCGGCGCCAACGGCGCCAAGGCGGGAGTCGTGGTCGCGGTGGGCAAGGCGCGGGTGGACGCGGGAGTCTCGGCCGCCGAGATCGCGGCTCCGGTGGCGAAGCTGCTCGGTGGCGGCACGGCGAAGAACGCCGAGCTGGTGGTCGGTGGCGGTCCGCAGGTGGACGCGATTCCCCATGCGCTCGAAGTGGCACAAGAACAGGTGACCCGCGCCATAGGGTGACCCAGGTGGCCCGCATACTCGGCGTTGATCTCGGCGCGCGGCGGATCGGTCTCGCGGTGTCCGACCCGACCGGCGTGATCGCCTCGCCCGCGGGAACGCTCGTCCGCAGCGGCGACGCGGCGCGCGATCGGGCCGCGATCGTGACCGCCGCGCACGAGGCGGAAGCCGACCTCGTCGTGGTGGGGCTCCCACGCGAACTCTCCGGCAAGATGGGCCCCGCGGCCAAAGCGGCGCGCGCCGAGGTAGAGGCGCTCCGCGAAGTCGC
>JBDUBS010000440.1:0-9972 GCA_040003875.1 Acidimicrobiia bacterium
GTGCGTACCATCGCCCCAGGGCGGAGGCCCAGGGTTCATCCACGGGAGGAACACGTATGGCGCACGATCTGCTGATCACCAACGGCACCGTCGTCGACGGCACCGGCGCACCGAGCCGAGCCGCCGACGTCGCGATCTCCGATGATCGCATCACCGAGATCGGAGCACCGGGGTCGTTGGGCCGCGCCCAGCGCGTCATCGACGCCGACGGTCGCTACGTCACCCCCGGGTTCGTGGATCTCCATTCCCATCTCGACGCGCAGATCGGGTGGGACCCGCTGATGTCGTCGTCGTGTTGGCACGGTGTGACGTCGGTGGTGATGGGCAACTGCGGCATGACGTTCGCACCGGTCCGCCCGGGCCAGTCACACGTGCTCGCGGGCGCGATGGAGTCGGTGGAAGACATTCCGGCCTCGTGCATCCTCGAAGGCCTGCCCTGGAACTGGGAGTCCTACGGCGAGTACCTCGACGTGATCGACGCGATGCCGAAGGGAATCAACACCGGCGGCTACGTCGGCGACGTCGCCCTGCGCACCTACGTGATCGGCGACGCCGCGTGCGAACCGGACTACGTCGCCACCGACGAAGAACTCACGGCGATGGCCCACGAGGTCGAGTCGGCGATGGAAGCAGGCGCGCTGGGCTATTCGATCTCGCGCTCGCTGACCCATCGCGTCCCCGACGGCCGCTGGGTCCCCGGCACCTGGGCCGAGCCCCGCGAGTTCTTCGCCATCGCCGAACCGCTCGGCCGACTCGGGCGCGGTGTCGTGGAGTGCGCGCCCCGTTACAACGAGGTCGACGGTTCGACGTCCCGGGCCGAGGAGGAGATGGCGTGGATCGCCGAACTCAGCCGCACGTTGGGCCGCCCGTTCACGTTCAACCTGATGCAGATGCGGTCCCTCGGCGACCACTACCGGCGCGTCCTCGAACTCGCCGTCGATGCCAACGCCCACGGCGCGCAACTCCGCCCGCAGACCACGCCCCGCGGGATCGGCGTGTTGTTCGGCCTTGCGGCCAACACGCCCATCGACAATCTGCCGTCGTATGCGCCCCTTCGTGACCGCGACCTCGACGGGCGGGTCGCCATGCTGCGCGACACGGAAGTGCGCGCCGATCTGATCCGTGATGGCCTCGCGGCCGACGCTTCGTCGTTCGACCGCATGTACCTCATGACGCCCGAAACCGGAGCGTCCTACTGCTACGGACCTGAGGACTCGATCGGCGCCCACGCGCGCCGACTCGGAGCGTCACCCGTCGAGCTGTACATCGACACGCTCCTGGCCACCGACGGTCGGGCCGTCGTCAACTGGCCGGTGCTCAACGAGGACTTCGACGCGATCGCCGAACTGCTCCGTTCCCCCGTCACGATCATGGGCCTGGCCGACGCGGGCGCCCATGCCACCCAGATCATGGACGCGAGCCAACCGACGTTCTTCCTGTCGCACTGGGTGCGCGACCAGGGCGTGATGACGATCGAGGAGGGCGTGCGGCGACTCACCTCCGACACCGCCGACTTCGTCGGGTACCACGATCGTGGCGTGTTGCGGCCCGGCGCGTACGCCGACGTCAACGTGATCGACCTGGAAGCCATGTGGCTGCCGATCCCCGAAATCGTCAACGACTTCCCCGGCGCCGCGCCGAGGTTCGTGCAACGGGCTCGCGGTATCGACCACACCGTCGTGAACGGCCAACCATTCCTCGACCATGGCGAACACACCGGCGCCCTTGCCGGCCGCCTCCTCCGCAGCACCGACTGACGCATTGGGCGCGCCGGGCGGCCGAATGTCGTCCGAACTGGGTGCCCGTTCCGCAGCGTTTGTCAGCTTGAGGACGCTGAGCGTCCTCAAAGTGACAAGCGCTCGGTAGCTCGGTTCGGGGCGCCGGATCTGACGGCGAGGTCAGCCGAGGCCGAGGCGGACGAGTTGCTCGTCGGGGGCGTCGACGTCGGCGAGCGCGACGCGGAGGAGTTCCATCATGTCGGCCTCGTCGCGTGTGCCCACCCGGTTCTCCTGCTCGTCGGGATCGACCGTCACGTCGTAGAGCTCGTGGCGGTCGACCGCGGCGCGGCCGACCCAGAACGGCAGCCGGTCCCCCGCCGTGAACGGCTGACGGATCACCGGGATCGTGGAACCGGGCATGTGGTCGAGCCAGGCGCGGTCGTCCGGGTCGGGCAGGCCCTGCACGCCGGGGAGGTGGAGCGGCATCGTCGACCATCGGTTCGACCACATCGACAGCGGGAAGAGATCGCCCGCCGGACCACGTGCGTATTTGCGCACACCGTCGGTGACCTGCACCCAACTCCCGAACACGCCACCGATCGCCCAGTCGCGGATCGCGGTCGCGGAACCAGTCAGCAACGGTGCGAGTGATGCGCCGTGGGTCGGATGCGTGACGGTCGCGTCGTAGACGTCGGCAATGGTGGCGAAGAGGTCGACGTTGGTCGTGAGCGCATCGCAGGTCCCGCCGCCCTCGACGCCCGGCCACGCGATCATCAGCGGCGTGTGGCCGAGCGGCTCGTACTGGGGCACCCCCGGTTTGCCCCACAGGTCGTGGCCATTGCGGACCTCACCGAGGTAGTGCCCGTGGTCGGTGCAGAGGACGAGCGCGGTGTCCTCCCAGAGATTCCGGGCGTCGAACTCGTCGAGCACCCGCCCGAACCAATGGTCGATCATCGAGAGCTTGCTGCCGTAGTTGGCCCGCACGTGGCGACCCTCCCGCTCGGTCAGCTGCCCGCGGGAGATCGCGCCTTCCGCGTACGGAGGCCAGATGAGCAGGTCCCCGTCCCACGGTTCGTCGTCGTAGCGACCGACCCAGGGCGCCGGGGTGTCGAACGGCTCGTGGGGATCGAACTCGTCGACGAAGAGGAACCAGCGGTCGTGGTGCGGCGTTGCCTCCCGCAGGAACCGCGCGGCCTCGGTCATCGTCCGAGGTCCGGGGAAGTCGGCCTCGGCGCGGAAGAAGGTCCGGGAGCGGTCGTAGCCCCGGTGAATCGCGTCGACGCCGAAGACCTGCTCGTAGAACCATCCGGCCGAGCGCGCCGGCAGCGTCGGCGTACCCAACCACGACGGATCTGCGTAGGTCCGCCACTGATCGCCCTCGTGACCGCGGACGTAGTCCCACCCGTCGAAGTCGACGTGGTAGTTCTCGCCTCCGGTCTCGAACAGGTGTGGATGGTCGGTGACCAACATCGTCGTCACACCGGCCGCGCTCAGCACGCGCGTGATCGGCTGTTCCCACTGCTCGATCGAACCCCACGGCTTCCAGAGGAAGTCGAGCGCGCCGACGAGGATGTCGTGACGTGCGGGCATGCACGGCAGCGAGCCGGTCACGTGGTTCGTGAACCGGGTGGCGCGCGCGGCGAAGCGGTCGAGGTTCGGCGTCGCGAACTCGGTCCCGCCGTACGCGCCGAGGTGGTGACGGTTCAGGGAGTCGAGCAGCACCACACAGACGTTCGCCGGGCGGGGGGCAGGTTCGTCAGCGATGACGAATCCTGGCCCAGAACCGCCGCGCACTGCCCGAGCGGGTACTCAGCTCCCGTACCCGGATTTCTTGCCGGCGCGCTTCTCGGTCTTGTCGGCGCGCTTCTCCTTGAGGGACTTGCCCGGCTTCTTCTGGTTCGGTTTCTTCGGGGACTTGTCGCCCATGTGTTCCTCCACTGTCGCCCAGGCCTGCCGAGCGCATCCTGGTGACCGCGTCTCACACCCGCGACCCTGCGTGACCCTAACGGTTCACGAACCGGCGACGATGGCGTTTGGGTTCCTCAGCCAGGAACGATCGGCTAACACCCGATGCACGTGGTGGTGAAGACCTGCTTTCCGGCGACGAGACCGGTGAAGGTCCCGCGCACCTCGTTCGCACCGTTGGTCCGGCCCACGAGCGTGACCGGTTCCCCGGCCTTCGTGGCCCCCTTGCACGTCACGTTCACCTTCGTGTTGCTGCCGGCGATCGGGACCGCGGTGCAGGTCGGTAGACCGTCGAGCGCGTGGTGATGGTCCCGGAACTCCTTGACCGCGCCGACGGCGACTGCATTTCGGGCCACGGCGGAGGAGATGTCCTTGGTCGTGCTACTGCTGCACCCCGCCACCATCAACACCAACCCAACCGCCGCTCCGACTCTCCATCGCTTCCCGTGCTCCATGGCATGCCTCCGTCTCGATCGCGGATCGCCGGTTTGCCCGGTCGAACCTTCCCCCGGAAGAGTGCGTCCAAACGCGGCGTCCATGCGTCCGCTCCGAGCACGATCCGAGCACGATCCGAGGGAGTCCCATGGGGATCCGGCCGCTCCGCCACTACTACGACCGCAACGACGACCGGCCGCCTCCGATCGTGATCGACCCCGCGTTCGCGATCGCGCTCGAACCGTGGCGGGCCCATCGGGCTCGCTTCGACGCGGCCCTGCGCAAGCTGCCCGCCGCCGACTGGACCGACGCCACGCGCTGCGACGCGTGGAACGTGCGCGAGGTGGTCGGCCACCTCGTCGCGGTCGACGGCTTCTGGGCGTTCACGCTCGGACAGATGGTCGCCGGCGCCGCGCCGACGACCATGCTCGAGGGCTTCGATCCCAGCAGTTCCACCGACGACCTCGTGGCCGCCACACTGGCCGTCCCGGTCCCCGAGTTGATGGACCAGTTCACCGCTGCGGGTGGCACCACCGCCACGATCTTCGGCGGGTTCACGCCCGATCTCTGGGCCCGCCGGTGCGAATCGCCGCTGGGCCACCTACCCACCACGTGCATCCTCGGACACATGCTGTGGGACTCGTGGCTCCACGAACGAGACATCTTCGATCCGATGGGCATGGCGCCTACACCACCGGCCGACGAGCTCACCGCCGTGACGTGGTTCGCGTTGTGCTTTGCCGGACTCCAGGGCGGCCTCCTCGGCGATCCGCATCCGGTCGGTCCCGGTCCCGAGCGGGCCATCGACTGCATCCTCGCGTTCGACGACCTGCCGGATACCGCATTGCGGGTCCGCATCGACGAAGGCATCGAGATCACCGCGGTCGATCCGACGGGCGCGACGCATGCCGGGTCGGCGGCGGAACTCGTCGACGGATTCGGCGGGCGGACGCCGATCGACCAGTTTCGGGACAGACTGCCGACCGATCTCTTCGCGCAGCTCGAGCGCGCAGCGCAGACGCTGAACTGACCAACCGCAGGCTCTGTGGGTGCGCCTCAGGTGTTGGAGGCAGCGAAGATGCTGCCGATCGACGCATCGAGCGCCGCGTCGAACTCGGCATCGCTCTGCTGCGCACTCAGCCCTTCGGTGAGCGCACGCGAGAAGCTCGCCACCACCCCGTGGTTGCGCGACAGCCGCGCGTTCGACTCCTCGCGGCTGTACCCACCGGACAGCGCGACGACCCGGATGACGTTCGGGTGCTCGGCGAGGTCTTGGTAGAAGTCGTCTGCCTCGGGCAGGGTGAGCTTGAGCATCACGCCCTGGCCGTCGTCGAGTGCGTCGAGCTGCGTGGTGATGGCGCCCTTGAGCAGCCCCTCGGCCTCCGCCTTCGCCGGACTGTGGATGTCGACTTCGGGCTCGATGATCGGGACCAGGCCGTGACCCAGGATCTGACGACCGACCTCGAACTGCTGGTCGACGATCGCGTTCACGCCGGCCGCGTCGGCGAGCTTGATCACCGAACGCATCTTGGTGCCGAACACACCGTTGGCGACCGCACGCGCGAGGAGCGCGTCGAGGTCGGGCATCGGCTTCATCACCTGCACACCGTCGGCCTCGTCGGCGAGACCCTTGTCGACCTTCAGGAACGGAACCACGTGCTTCACGTCCCAGAGGTAGTGCGAGGTCTCCTGGCCGTCGATCGACCGGTCCATCGTGTTCTCGAAGAGGATGGCGCCGAGGACCCGATCACCATTGAAACTCGGGCTCTTGATGATCCGGGTCCGCATCTCGTGCATCACCGTGTACATCTCTTCGTCGTTGGAGTACGCGCTCTCGTCGACGCCGTAGAGCGCGAGCGCCTTCGGAGTGCTACCGCCACTCTGGTCCAGCGCGGCGATGAAGCCCGGTGCCGACGTGACCTTCTCCAACTGCTGCTCGTTCACGCGCTGCTCCCCATTGAGTGATCGACTCCGGGACCGGCGCCGAGAGGGCCGGTCGGGCGAATCGGAGACGATAGCAACCCCTGCGCACCGGTCAGTTGGCGACGTAGAGCTGTCCGTCGGCCCCTACGGCGACCGTGATCGCAGGGAGGGGCCGGTTCGTGGGTCCACCCAGCACCGCACCGGTGGCCGCGTCGAACTCGGCGCCGTGGCACGGGCACTGGAACCGGTTCCCCGACTGCGAGTAGTCGACGGTGCATCCGGCATGGGTACACACGCCGGAGAAGCCGCGGTAGACACCCGCGGTCGGTTGCACCACATAGGCGGGGACGCCCGAGATCGGGTCGGTGAAGCTCGCGGCTCCGGCCACCGGGACCGAGGTCGCCGGGCCGATCGCGGTCCCCGGCGGGGGCGGCGCGGTCGTGGTCGGCGGGGTCGGTGCCGTCGTCCCTGAAGTCGGATTCGTGGTGCTGGTGGTGGTCGACGGGGCGCGCGCCGGTCCAGCCTTCCCCAGCGCCACGGTGCGCTGCCCAGGGGACGACACGTGAAGCAATCGGCCCAGCCCGGCCGCGCCCCCTGCGACGACGGTCGCGCCGGCCGCGATGCCCGCGGCGGCGCGGGCTGCGCCGAGGAACTCGCGGCGGTCGAGTTCGCCGGCGACTTCCCTCCGCAGCCGCGGCGTCTGGCCGAGGATGGGACACGGGGCCGGGTCGCACGCGGCACCGTGGAGACGCTCACACCGGCCCTTGGCGTACGAACCACAGAGGTTGCGGACCGCGGCGAACTCGATGTCGACGCGACCGATGGGCGCGACCCGCATCTGTTTGCGGGCCCGCGCGGCGAGCCATGCGTCGAGACTCAACACTCCGCCGGCGCCGGCCACGACCATCGGGGTCCACGCGAAGAGGAACACGACGTCCGAGCCGAGGTAATAGGGGTGGGAGTGCCAACTCACCGAGAGCAGGAATCCGACCGAGACGAGTGCGCCGCCGATCGCGGCCACGCGCGTCCAGAGCCCCACCAGGGCACCGACGCCGACCGCGAGCTCCGCAAAGGCGATCAACAGACCGACGACGGTCGCGTGATGCGCGAACGTGGTGAGCACTCCCCCGATCGGACTCGTACGTGATGCGGCCAGCATCTGCTGGTGCACACCGCTCGGAGCGTGGTCGTCGAGGAAATTGGGATCGGCCAGTTTCTGGAGTCCCGCGAACACGAACGTGGTGCCGAGGAACGCGCGCAGCGGCAGGATGACCCAGCCGACGTTGGCGCGATATCGAGATCGATTGGGAACCGCGAGGACCGAACCGGGAGGCACCGCCGGACCATAGGGTTCGATTTCGGGAGCCCATCGCGCCTGGCGCGCCAAGGTTCGGCAAAGCCGGACCACGGCGTTCAGTGCCCTCTCAGCGACCACGCCGCAACGGGGCGCGAACCCCACGGGTCGGGCGGCCCACCTCGGCACCACCCGGAGCGCGACAATTGCCGGGTGAGGATCGAGATCGGGCCCGTGTCCCGGGCCAGTGCGACTGCGTGGCTCGACTACGCAAGCGCGGCGGTCGCCGATCTGCGCCGGGTCGCACCCCGATCGCTCGCCACCTCTGCGATGGACGGATTCGACAGCTTGATCGGGGCGTGGCGGATTGCCGCGGAGGAGCCCGGGCCGTTCCACTGGGAGACCGATGAGTCCCCTGAACGGGTGGAGTTCCTGATGAAGGCGCTCTACACCGCAGGACTCGAGATCGAACGCGGCATCGAGACGCACGGCATGCGGCTCCGACCGACCGCGGCCGACGAGTTCCACCTCATGCTCGTGCACCAGGTGCTCGACACGCTCGAACTCGAAGGGCGTTCGAACGCGGAGTTCGTCGAGAGCATCCGCAACGAATGGCTCACCGCACGCCGCGACTGAAGAGGCGCTACTGAAGAGGCGCTACTGAAGCGCCGCGACATCTAGATTGCGGACTTCGTGAGCCCCGGCGACGCAATCCTCATCACGCTCGCCGGCATGGCGGCCGGGATGATCAACACGGTGGTCGGTTCGGGGTCCCTGATTACCTTCCCCACGCTCATCGCGCTCGGCTACCCACCGGTACTCGCCAACGTCTCGAACAACATCGGGTTGGTCCCGGGCGCGCTGTCGGGCACCATCGGCTATCGACGGGAGCTGCGCGGCCAACGCGACCGGCTCCGGCGGCTCCTCCCGGCATCGCTGCTCGGTGGCCTCGTCGGTTCGATCCTGCTCCTCACGCTCCCGAGCAAGGTCTTCACCAAAGTCGTGATCGTGCTGATCCTGATCGCGCTCACGTTGGTGGTGGTGCAGCCGCGACTCTCGCGTTGGCTCGCCGCCCGCGGTCACGCGCAGAGTCGGGTGACGCCGCTCCTCATGGTCCTCGTCGGCGGGGCCGGCATCTACGGCGGCTATTTCGGCGCGGCCCAGGGAATCATCCTCATCGCGTTGCTCGGCCTCGCCCTCGCCGACGATCTCCAGCGGCTCAATGCAGTGAAGAACGTCCTCGCGATGAGCGTCAACCTGGTCGCCTCGGCGACCTTCATCCTCGCCACCGAGATCGACTGGGCCATCGTCGCGTGCATCGCGGTGGGATCAGTGATCGGCGGGCAGGTGGGCGCCACGGTCGGTCGGCGACTCGACCCGCGCGTGCTCCGGGGTGTGATCGTGGTGGTCGGGCTGTCGGCGCTGATCCGGCTCCTCTGACGCCGCGCCACCGCAGGCGTCAGGTCGTGAAGCCACCCCGCACCGCGATCTCGACCCCGGTTGCCGCGCCGACGGCGGCCAACTCGCGTTCGGCGGCGGCGACGTCGACACCCAGCGCACCAGTGAGGAAACCGGCCAACGTCTGCAGTTGCTGGTGCACCGTCGCCCGCCAGGGTTCGCCGGCGACTCCGGTGACGTCCGGGCCCATCGACGCGACGAAACCCTTCACGAGATCGGGGATGTTCGGTACCTGCGACGCGAGTTCGAGGTACAGACCGACATCGCTGCACGCCTGGTGACCCGCCCGCGCGACGTCCACCCGCCACGCGTCGGACGCGCCGAGCTTGGCCCACGCACGATCGGCGTCGGTCGCGGGTGGGGTCGTCGCGTCGAGTGCACTCACCACCAGGAGGGTGGGCACGAGCAGGTCTGCGAACACCGACTTGACCATCGTCCGCGTGAGGGTCTGGTGACCCGCGACAGCCCGCACCGCCGGATGCTTCGTCGCGCCGCTGCCCACCGACAGCGCAGTGAAACCACCGTAAGAGTGACCCGCCGCCGCGACCCGGTCGGGGTCGACGAACGGCGTCAGCCGGCCGAGTGACCCGGCGCCGGAAAGTACCGAGTCCAGCACGAAGTGGGCATCGCCGATCCGGTTGGTCTCGTTGGTCGCGTCGTCGACCGACTGGCCGGTGAGCCAGTCACCCAACGCATCGCCCCGGTGTTCGGGCGCGACGACCACGAAGCCGCGCGCGGCAAGCGCCTCACCGAGCAGGGCGTAGTTCGCACCGGTGGCGAAGCGCCCGTGCGACCAGAGCACGAGCGGGTGACGACCGACGAGCACGGCCGCGTCGTCGTGCGCCGTCGCCGTGAACCCGATCCCCGGAATGACCTCGTAGAACGAGTGGGGCTCGGCCGACCCGATGCGGGCCGGGTACCAGACTCCGACCGGGAGCTCGCGACCGGCCCGGGCCGGGTCGACGACCGTGGTGGTGAACCGGCCGACCGGCGAGCGGGGCGGTTCCAGCGGCGCGCCGGCGGTCAATGCAGTGTCGGACATCGCGCCACGATGCCACGTCGATCCCGCACAGCTACGGCCAGACGGTGCCGAACTGGGTGGAATCGACGACCCGGCCGGTGAAGTCGGTGTCGATCTGGGCGGCGAGGAACGCTGCGGCCGGCACCACGGCTTCGGGA
>JBDUBS010000701.1:0-2967 GCA_040003875.1 Acidimicrobiia bacterium
ACGACGCTCTTCACGCCGGCCGGATCGATCGAGAGTCCGACGCGACCGAGCGCGTAGAGGTCCTTGAGCCCGATGCCGTCGATCGTGGTGTGGCGACCGAGGTCGGCCAGGAGGCTCAGAGTCTTGATCGGCCCGGTGTTCTCGGCGCGGAACTGAGCGAGGGCCTGGAGGATCAGGTAGCCCTGGTTTTCCGACCGGGCGAGGTCACCGGTGGGGAACTGATGGCGGTTCCGGGCGTAGGCCAATGCCTGATGACCGTCGAGCTTCTGCGGTCCGGGCTGGAAGTCGGCGCCGGAGAACGAGTCCTGCATCCGGGTGGGGACGTTGACGGTGAGTCCGCCGAGGTCGTCGATCATGCCGATGAAGCCGTCGAAGTCGGTGTCGATCACGTAGGGGATCTTCACGCCGACCGTGGCGCCGATGGTGTCGGCCTCGAGGCGGGGACCACCGTAGGTGTGAGCGGCGTTCACCTTGTCGACGCCGTGCCCGGGGATGTTCATGCCGGTGTCGCGCGGGATGTCGAGAATCGTGGCCTGGTGGAGCTGCGGATTCACGCCGATGAGGTGGATGGCGTCGCCCCGAGTGACGGTGTCGCCGGTGCGGCCGTCGTTCCCGATGGCGAGCAGGAACACGGGGCCGGTCGGACTCGGCGTGTAATCGGCGTTGGCGGTCTTGGTGAGCGTGAACCAACGCGACGCCGACGCACCCGGCACCGAGACGCCCGCGAGCCACAGCGCGATCAGGGTCCCGAAGCTCAGGACCATCACGAGGGGGAGGCCGACGAGGGCGGCACGAATCGGGTGGCGGCGGATCATGGGGTGGAGCTCCCGGTGGTGGTAGACGATGCGGTCCCGAGCCCGGCGCCGTCGCGGGTGACTGCGAGCTTGAAGCTCAGGATCTTCCAGTCGCTGCCGTCGCGTTCGAACATCAACTCGCCCGATCGGTGGATCGTGATGGCCCCCTTGGGCGCGGTGCCGGTGACCGTGAGGTCGATCGTGGTGCCGACGAGGTCGATCGCGCCCGACGCGTCGGCGAGGCCCGACATCGACACGGGGACCAAGGTCGCCTTGGCGCCGCCGGTGACGGCAGGCAGTCCGTCCTCGGTGAGCGCGTCCCGCTCGGGTGCGGTCGCCGCCGGCGCGGCACCGCTCGCGAAGAGCGCGTCCAGGTTCGACGGCTTGCCCTTCAGTGGCAGGAGGGTGGCCGCCCGGACGTAGGCGTCGACGGCGTGGAGGACCGCGGTCTTGTCCGCGGCGGAGAGCTCTGCGGGCTGGCCTGCGCTGACGACACCGACGAGCCCGGCGGTGGCGTTCACCGAAGCCGACGGCGTCGGCTTGGTCGTGGACGGTCCGGACGAGGAACTGCTACCGCTCGAACAGGCGGCGAGCGCGCCGACCGAGACGAGTGCGCACCCGCGAGCGAGCAGCTGGAGATGAGTCAGTCGGTGGGACATGGGTCATTCAGAATGGCACGGCAGACTGCGCGACGCGCGGAACCCGGTTGCGATCGGCCCGACGTCCCCGTCAGTGCACCGGACCATGCTGGAGTTGGTGCTCGAGCGCGGTCAGTTCGGACAGGTCGGCCATGAAGTGCAGGACGTCGCCGTCCTGGCCGATGAGGTCCGGGCGGGCGACCTGGGCAGCACCGAGCCGGGTGATCGCGGCGAGGCTGAACTGTCCGGGCGACTGAAGTTCGGTGAGCTTCTTGCCCGCCCACACCGCCGGGAGGTTGCGTTCGACCAGGCCGACCCGACCCGTCGAGTCGGTCCAGTCGGCCACCACGTCGCCGGGCACGAGGCGGCGCAGTACCTGTTCGGTGGTCCACGCGACCGTCGCGACCGTCGGGATCCCGAGCCGTTGGTAGATGATCGCGCGTCGGGGGTCGTAGATGCGGGCGACGACGTGCTCGACCTCGAACGTCTCGCGAGCGACCCGCGCCGCCATGATGTTCGAGTTGTCGCCACTCGTCACGGCGGCGAACGCCCCGGCGTCGCGGACGCCGGCCTCCTCGAGGGTGTCCCGGTCGAAGCCGAACCCCTCGATGCGGTACCCGGCGAATCCCCTGGGCAGCCGGCGGAACGCGTCTTTCTTCTTGTCGATGATGGCGACGGTGTGGCTCTGACGTTCCAAGGCGCCGGCCAGCTCACTTCCGACCCGGCCACAACCGACGACGACGACGTGCACGAGGACTCACCTTCTGTTTTGGACCTGCTCCCGTGGGGCGGGGCCGATGCTACCGGCGGTACCGTCTCGGTACGCGGTCGTGAGGAGATGGCAATGGGTGTGCGCAACTTCGTGAAGAAGATGGGTCAGTCGGTCGAGGATTCCGACCGACAGAAGCTGGTTGCGTTCTGCGACCGCCTCGACGTCACGCCCCTCGACGAGTTGCCGCTACGCACGCCGGTCCGATTCGCCGGCCAGGTCACGTCCCTGCGCATCGTGCCGCGCGCGGGTGCGCCCGCGATCGAGGTCACGGTCCAGGACGGTCGCGGCGCGGCGGTGGCGGTGTTCCTCGGGCGGGGCCGGGTGCGCGGGATGACGCCGGGCCGGCGGTTGATCCTCGAGGGCGTGGCGGTCGCGGAGGGCAACGAACACGTCGTCTACAACCCTGCGTACGAGTTGCTGGCGTAGCGAGGGTCAGACGGTGCCGGGTGGCGATGCGGTGCCGGTGAGGATCTCCCGAATCTGATCCTCGGAGTCGGGCGTCACGAGGACGAGGACCTCGTCGCCGGGCTCGAAGACCGTCTCACCACGGGGGACCACCAGGTGGTCGCCGCGGAGCACGGCGACGATGGTCGCTTCCCGCGGCAACGCGATGCTGGCGATCGAGCGCCCGACAACAGCAGCGTCGTCGGCCAGGGTGACCTCGACGAGCCGAGCGAGTCCGCCTTCGAAGCGCAGGATCTCGACGCGCTCGCCGACGCTCACCGCCTCCTCGACCATCGCGGCGAGCAGGCGCGGGCTCGAG
>JBDUBS010000562.1:0-2954 GCA_040003875.1 Acidimicrobiia bacterium
TCCAACCCGCATCCCCAGGTCGGCCCCCCAGTCGTTCACGGCCCGGTCGCATCGCTCACCGGTCGAGGGTCGCCACCCTTGTGATGAGCCTGGTGGCGACCGCGACCCTCGGTGCGTTCATGGCGACGTCGACATCCGCCAACGCCAAGACCAACGCCACGAGCCCGGCGACGACCGCAACCACGAGTACGGACTCCACCGCCGCGACGGCGGCCCCGACGAGCACCTCGACGACGTCGACCACGAGCGGCAAGTACGCGGCGACGGCCGGATCGACGACGGGTTCCTCGACCAGCACCACCTCGTCGCAGGCGAGCTGACGATGGACTCCTTCGTCGATCGTTTCGCCGCCATGGGCACGCAGGTCGAGATCATGGTCGTCGACTCCGAGCCCGTACTCCTGGCGCGGGCCCGCGACCGCGTCGCCGAGCTCGAGCATCGGTGGAGTCGCTTCCTCCCGGACAGTGAGGTCTCCCGCCTCAACGCGGCCGAGGGGGAGACCCTCACCGTGTCATCCGCCACGATCCTGCTCCTCACCCGTGCGGCCGAGGGATACGAACTCACCCGCGGGCGTTTCGATCCGTACCAGCTCGACGCGCTGGAGCGGGTCGGGTACCGCACGACGTTCGCCGAAGTCGGTCGACCGATGGTCGAGGCCCCCGCCCCCGACGTGCCGGACGCATCGGGTCGGGTCCGGCTCCCGGTCGTCGACGTCGACTCCGGCCGGGTCAGCCTCCCGCGCGGACTGCGCTTCGATCCGGGCGGGATCGGCAAGGGCCTGGCCGCCGACCTGGTCGCCGCCGAGCTCCGTGCCGCCGGTGCCGCCGGGGTGTGCGTGAACATCGGCGGTGACGTCCGGGTCGCCGGGACTTCGCCCGACGAAGGCGGTTGGGTCGTCGCGATCCGCGATCGCGAGTCCGACGCGCCGGTCGCCCGATTGGCCGTCAGCGAAGGCGGGATCGCGACCACCTCGCGGTCCCGCCGACAGTGGGAGGCCGCCGACGGCATCCGGTACCACCATGTGATCGACCCGGCGACCGGGACGAGCGCGCCGACGCCGGTGGTCTTCGCCACCGCGGTCGCGTCGGAGGCCTGGCAGGCGGAGGTGTTGAGCAAGGTCGCGTTTCTCGATCGAAACGCCGGCATCGAGTTCGCCGAGTCCCTGGGCGCCACCGCGATGGTCGCCACCGCCGACAGTGTGATCACCGGCCGCGGTTGGTCACGCTACGAGCGAACCATGCAGGACGCCCGATGAGCCACCTGTTCTGGTACACGGCCCGCGCCGGCGGCATCGTCGCGTGGGCGCTGACCGCGGCGTCGGTGATCTGGGGTCTGTGGCTCTCCGGCCGGATTCGGCCCTTCGGTGCCCGACCGGCGTGGATCCTCGACCTCCACCGGTTCCTCGGTGCGCTGGCCACGATCTTCGTCGGCGTGCACGTGGGCGCGATCCTCCTCGACACGTACACCAACTTCGGGCTCTCCGACGTTCTGGTGCCGTTCGCCGCGAGCTGGCACCCGCTCGCGGTGGCATGGGGGGTCGTCGGGCTGTACGTGATGCTGGCCGTCGAGTTGACCTCCCTGGCACGCAAGCACCTTCCGCACCAGCTGTGGCGGCGGATCCACGTGATGGCGTTGCCGCTCTACATCTTCGCAACGATCCACTTCGTCGCCGCGGGGACCGACGCGTCCAACCCGATCTCGCTCGGCGCGATCGGGGTGGCCACCGCCGCAGTCGCGATGCTCTTCACCCGCCGGATGCAGGAGATGCGCGACCGTGAGGCTCGCAAGCGCCTTCATGGGTCATCCGCTCGCACCCCTGATGGTCATGGCGGACGTGGGCTCGCTCCTGACCTGCTCGACTCCGCAGGCTCCGTCTCGGGAGTGGCGTCGGCGCCGCGGGCCGATTCGCAGTCGGTAGCGAGACCTCGGCGGATCCCGCAGCGCCAGTCGTCCTGATCGCTCCGCACGCCGCTCGGGAGCGCGCCGCGGAAATTGGTGACGCTGGGTTGCCGGCATGCGGCAGGCTGCTGCGATGTCGAGTGCGTTCCAACGCGATTCCGCCGTCGCTGCCGATCCTGACGTACCGGGTCGTCATCACGCTCACCTGCCGATGAGTTGGGCCGCGCCCAACGTGCCCCAGGGTGGGATCTCGCTCGCGGCGGCAGTCCGCGCGATGCACGCCGAACTGGCGAGCGACGACATGTCCCTCCGGTCGGTGTCGTGCGTCTTCGCCGCACCGGTCGACGCCGGTGACGCAGAGATCGACGTCACCGTGTTGCGGCGCGGCCGCTCGGTCGCGCAGGCGTCGGCCACCATGCGGACTCCGGGTCGGGCAGCGGGCCTCACCGCGATCGCGGTCTTCGGCGCGTCGCGTCCCGGCTTCGAGTTCACCGATGTGGGCACGCCCGAGTTCCCGGACCCGATGACGCTCCCGCGCTTTCGCGATCCGCTGCCCGACGGCGTGGACCTCGGACCGCCGTTCCCGATCTGGGCCAACCACATCGAAGGTCGGCCGGTGGTCGGTCATGCCCCGTGGGACGACTACGAGCCCACCTCCAGTGAGCGCCAGACCATCCAGCGCTTCGACGAACCGCCCTGGCTCGAGGACGGGACCATCGATCCGCTCGCCCTGGTGTGTCTGTGCGACGTCATGCCCGGTGCAGTCGCCGAACGGATGGGCCCCTCTCCGGAGACGCCGTGGTACGGCCCGAGTGCCGACCTCACCGTGCACATCACCGGCGTCGCGCGTTCGGAGTGGGTGTTGATGCGCAATCGGGCGCGCCGCGCCGGCGACGGCTACGCGTCGGTCGAGATCGAGCTGTGGGACCCCGAGGCAGGTCTCGTCGCATACGGGACCCAGACGATGATCTTCACGTTCGCCGCAGGCCCGCCGGAGGGCGAGGCCCGGTTCCCGGCGGACGTGAGGCGGCGGCGCGCCGCCGAACGCGAGGGCA